>JBOHAK010000516.1:0-1656 GCA_050697795.1 Gaiellaceae bacterium | reverse complement strand
TCGAGGCCGAAGACGTAGATCGGCAGCCCGTTGTCCATGCACAGCGTGAGCGCGGTCGTGTCCATCACCTTGAGGCCGCGCTCGATCGCCTCCAGGTGCGTCAGCTCCGGCAGGAAGTGCGCGCCGGGGTCCTCCTGCGGGTCGCCGTCGTAGACGCCGTCCACGCCGTTCTTGCCCATCAAGATCGCGTCCGCTCCCACCTCGAGAGCCCGCAGCGCGGCGGCCGTGTCCGTCGTGAAGAACGGGTTGCCGGTGCCGGCCGCGAAGATGACGACGCGTCCCTTCTCGAGGTGGCGGATGGCGCGGCGGCGGATGTAGGGCTCCGCCACCTCGCTGACCGTGATCGCCGAGAGGACCCGCGTGTGCGCGCCGTGACGCTCGAGCGCGTCCTGCAGCGTAAGGCAGTTGAGGACGGTGGCGAGCATCCCCGCGTAGTCGGCGGTGGCGCGGTCCATGCCCTCGCCGGCCGCCTTCATCCCGCGGTAGATGTTCCCGGCGCCGACGACCAGAGCCGTCTGGACGCCCCGCTCCTGCACACGCTTCACCTCGCGAGCCAGGGCATCCACGCGCATGGGGCTGATGCCGTAGGCCTGGTCGCCCATGAGCGCCTCCCCCGAGAGCTTGAGGAGGACACGGCGGAACGCCGCGCCGTCCGGAGAGGAGCTTGCGCCGACCTCGCCTCCGGTTTCTGACTGCGTGCTCACTCGCGCCCGACGTTGTACCGCACGAACGCCTTCACCTCGGCCCCGTGCTCGGCGAGCGCCTTGCCGACCGTGAGGCTCGGGTCGTGCACCCAGTCCTGGTCGAGCAGCACGTTCGCGGCGAAGAACCGCTTGGCAAGCATGCCGTCGACGATCTTCGGGCGCACGTTCTCGGGCTTCGCGGCGACGTCCGGGAGCTTCTCGTAGAGCTCCCGCTCGGCCGCGACCTCGGCCTCCGGCACCTCGTCGCGCCCGACGTAGGTCGGACGGGCGGCGGCGACGTGCATGGCGACCATGCGGGCGAGCTCCGGGCTCGCGCCGCTCGCCAGCACGAGGACGCCGATCTTCCCGGCCGGCGGGTGGACGTAGTCGGCGACGACCTCGCCGTTCGACGCCTCGTAACGCTGGGCGCCCTGCACGACGATGTTCTCCCCGAGCTTCGCCACGAGCTCGACGCGCGCGTCCTCGAGCTGCTCGGCGGCCGCGGGGCCGCCGGCGCTCACCGTGTCGAGGAGGCGGCGGGCGAACCCGACGAACTCCTCGTTGTTCGAGACCGGCTCGGTCTCGCAGCCCACCGCGACCATCGCGCCGCGCTCAGGCTCGACCCGGGAGACCACTGTGCCCTCGGAGGTCTCGCGCCCGGCGCGCTTGCCGGCCTCGGCCAGGCCCTGCTCGCGCAGGAGCCGCGTGGCGGCCTCGAGGTCGCCGTCGGTCTCGACGAGGGCGCGTTTGCAGTCCATCATCCCCGCACCCGTCCGCTCGCGGAGCTGCTTGACGAGGGCGGCCGGGATCTCCGTCACCGGGCCTCCTCTCCACCTTCGGGCGCGGGCTGCTCCCCGGCGGCGTCGGGCGGCACGGCGGTCGCCACAGCGTTGGGCTCGGGAGCCGGCTCGGTCGGCGTCTCCGCCGGCGCGGGCTCCCCGGGCGCGGGCTCCGAGGCGGGCTCCTCGGCGGC
>JBOHAK010000515.1:0-3696 GCA_050697795.1 Gaiellaceae bacterium | reverse complement strand
GGCGCCGGGCGAGCCCGAGCTCGAGCGCCTCTCGTCGTTCGCCGCGCGGGCCGCGCTCGCCCTGCGGCGCAGCCGCCGCGTCGCGCTCGTCGCGCTGGCCCTCAAGCGCTCGCAGACCCTGGTCGCGGTCGTCAGCCAGGCGATCGCCCAGCTCTCGCTCGCACACACGCTCGAGACGGCCGTGGAACGCGTCGCCGAGCTGACCACGAGCGAGCACGTCGCCGTCTACCTGCGGGAGGAGGACGATCTCGTCGCAGCTGCCTCGCGCGGCCTCGCCGGGCCGCACACCGATCTGGCCGAGCGGCTGCTCGACCTCGCCCTCGGCCCGTTCCGGAGCCGCGGCTTCCTCTTCATCGAGGACATGCGCGGCGATCCGCGCCTCGCCGGGCTCGAGCACGTGCTCGCGGAGAGCGCGATCCGCCGTGCGCTCTTCATCCCGCTGCTCGTACACGACGAGGTGATCGGGGCGCTCGCCGTCTTCCGGGAGCGCGCCCTGCCGTACCGGGAGGGCGAAGAGGGACTGCTGATCGCCCTCTCGAGCCAGCTCGCGGTCGCCGTCCAGAACGCGCGGCTCCACGAGCGGACGAAGGAGCTCTCGGCGATCCTCGAGCGGACGCTCGAGTCCGAGCGCCGCTCGGCCCGCCAGCTGCGCGGCCTCTACGCGATCTCCCAGTCCTTCGCCGAGAGCCTGTCGCTCGAGGCGCTCCTCGAGGCCGTCGCCCGAACGATGGTCGAGCTCTTCGACGCCGACGTCGCGGTGATCCGCATGCCGGACGCGCGGAACGAGATGCTCGTGCCGCGTGCGACCCACGTCGCCGACGCGCGGTCGAGCGACGTCGTGAGCGGTCTCGTCGCCCGGCCCCAGCCCATGACGGCGCCGCTCGCGCGCCGGCTCGTCCGCTCCATGAAACCCGTTCTCCTCCGGCCGGGAGTCGCGGCCCCGGACGACGCCCACCACGTGCTCGAGCCTTTCCTCCGCCAGGGGGCGACCGCGGCCGTCGTGCCCCTCGCGACGCCCGCCGAGGTGCTGGGGACGATCACCCTCGTGTGCTTCGACCCGGCGCGGCCGCTCGAGCTGGAGGACCTCGACGTCGCCCTCGCGGTCGGCGCGCAGGCGGCGCTCGCCGTCGACAACGCGCGCCTCTACCAGCAGCAGAAGGACTTCGCGGAGACGATGCAGCGCTCGCTCCTCCCGCGGGAGCTGCCGCGCGCGCCCGGTCTCGACGTGGGCCACGTCTACCAGTCCTCGGCGCGGGTGGACGTCGGCGGCGACCTCTACGACTTCGTCGTCCTCGAGGACGGCCGGCTGGCGGTCGCGATCGGCGACGTCCTCGGCAAGGGGATCGCGGCCGCGGCGGACATGGCCATGACGAAGTTCAGCTTCCGCGTCCTCGCGCGCGGCGCGTCCGAGCCGTCGACAGTGCTCGCGAGCGCGAACGACGTCGTCTGCGACGAGATCGAGCCGGGCAAGTTCGTGACCCTGCTCTACGCACTCGTCGATCCCGACGGGCGGGAGGTCGCCTGTGCGAGCGCCGGCCACCCGCCCGCGCGCGTCGTCCGTCCGTCGGGGGAGGTGACGACCGTCGGGACGCCGGGCCTCGCGCTGGGCATCGAGCCGGGCCAGGAGTACCCGGACGAGCGCGTCCGGCTCGAGCCCGGCTCGACCGTCGTGCTCTTCACCGACGGCGTCATCGAGGCGCGCCGCGACGGCGAGCTGTACGGCGAGGAGCGGCTGGAACGGCTGCTCGCGAGCCGACGCGCCCTGGCCGCGCAGGAGCTCGCCGAGGCCATCCTCGCCGACTGCCGCGCCTTTGCCGGCGGCGAGCTCGGCGACGACTGCGCCATCGTCTGCCTCAAGCTGGCACGCTGATCCGCGTGACTCCGGTCTCGGACGCCGCCGCCGCGCCGGCCCCTGTCGCGGCCGTCGGCAGGGCACGTCTGGCCGCCGTCGTCTTCACGGCTGGCGCCGCAACGCTCGCCACGGAGATCGCCGCCTCGCGCCTGCTGGCGCCCTACTTCGGCAGCTCGACGATCGTGTGGGCGAACATCATCGGGCTCATCCTCCTCTACCTCTCGATCGGCTACTGGCTCGGCGGGAAGGTGGCAGACCGACGGCCCGATCCGCACCTGCTCGGCAAGATGATCGTCGTGGCGGCGCTCGCCGTCGCCGTCACACCGTTCGTCTCGCGGCCCATCCTCGAGCTCGCGCTCCGCGGTCTCGACGCCGTGTCGGTCGGCGCGGTCGTCGGCTCCTTCTTCGCGGCGCTCGCGCTCTTCGCCGTGCCCGTGACGCTCCTCGGCGCGGTCTCGCCGTTCGCGATCCGCCTGGCGCTCGGCGACGTCGACGAGGCGGGCACGGTCGCCGGGCAGCTGTACGCCATCTCGACCGTGGGGAGCATCGTGGGGACGTTCCTCGCCGCGATCGTGACGATCCCGCTCCTCGGCACCCAGCGCACGATGCTCGGCGCCGCGGTGCTCCTCGTGCTCGCGGCGGCGCTCCTCCTGGGCAGCCGCTGGCAGCTCCTCACGCTAGCGGTCGCAGGCCTGCTCTTCATTCCGGCGGGCACCGTGAAGGCGACGTCCGGGCTCCTGTTCGAGACGGAGTCGTCGTACCAGTACGTCCAGATCGTCGAGCGCGCCGACGGCTCGCGGGCGCTCAAGCTGAACGAGGGCGTCGCGGTCCACTCCGTCTGGCACCGCGACTCGGTGCTGACCGGCGGGGTGTGGGACACGTTCCTGCTCGTCCCGCCGCTGCTCGACCGCCCGGTCGAGAGCATGCTCGTGATCGGCAACGCCGGCGGTACCGTCGCACGCGCTTTCGGCGAGCTCTACCCGGAGGTCGAGATCGACGGCGTCGAGATCGACGGGGAAGTGACCGAGGCGGCCCGCCGCTACATGGGCCTCGACGACAACCCCCGCCTGAACGTCGTCACGGCGGACGGCCGGCCGTACCTCGAGCTGACGGACGAGACCTACGACATCATCGTCGTGGACGCCTACCACCAGCCGTACATTCCCTTCCAGCTCGCGACGCGGGAGTTCTTCGCGGCGGCCCGGGAGCACCTGCGGCCCGGGGGCGTCGTCGCCCTGAACGTCGCCGCAGTCCCGGGCGACGAGCGGCTCGGGGAGGCGGTGGGGAGCACGCTCCTCGCCGAGTTCCCGGAGGGCTGGCGCTGGAAGCCGCTGCGGTTCAACGAGCTCATGCTCGGCTTCGACCGCCCCGTCGGGCGCGAGACCCTCCTCGACCGCGTCGAGGGGGCCCCGGACGCCGTCGACCCCCTCGTGCCGCTCTTCCAGGCCGGCCTCGCTCCCGTCGAGGCGACCGATCGGCCGCTGACCGACGACCGCGCGCCGGTCGAGTGGCTCACCGACCGGATGATCATCGACTTCGTCGCCCGGGGCGGCGACTTGGACGAGGACTACCTGCCGACGCGGCCGTAGAGGCCGCGCGCGGCCAGCGCCCCCAGGATGGCGCCCGCGGCGACGAGCTGCACCGACGCCGGCACCCCGCCGGTCCTGTGCCAGCCGTACACGCGATGGCTCGGGAAGAGCTTGCGGCCGCCCGGGCGGGGGAGGCGAAGCACGTGCTCGATGTCGGGCGCCGATGCCGCCGCCGCGCCGACGACGGCCGGATCGAGCGGACCGCGCGTGGCCGCCAGGAACAGGAGCGCGGCGATCCCGCTCGCCGTCTCGAAC
>JBOHAK010000514.1:0-5688 GCA_050697795.1 Gaiellaceae bacterium | reverse complement strand
GGGCGCGCTCGACGCCGATGCCGTGGGCCGCGTACCAGGCCTCGACGCAGGCCTCCGGCTCCGCGTCCGGCGGGCCCGCCTCGAGCGCCTCGCGCGTCAGGGCGCTGTGGACGGCGTAGAGCTCGTCTCGCAGCGCGGCCCGGGCCAGTGTCTGCCAGCGGTTGTCCCGCGGGAGCGCCGTGATCTCGTCGCGCAGCCACTGGAGGTCGAGCCGCGCGCCGAGCCCGTAGTAGACGGCTGCCACCTTGACCAGCGGCGCGCCCGTTACCGCGGCCACCTCGACGATGTCGAGGGCCGAGAAGACTGCGCTCAGGCCGGCGACCCGGGTCGCGAGCTCCTCCGGCACTCCCGCCTCGGCGTAGGCGCGCGCGGACTCGTCGAGCGCGGTGCGGTCCTTGCCGAGCAGAAGCTCGGGGAGCGCCCCGGCCAGGAAGGCCGTCCCGGGCGCGAACACCTCGATCTGGGCGACGATGTCGAGCGGCCTCGGTCGACTGCGGACGAGCCAGCGTGTCGCCCGCTCGACGAGCTTCCGCCCCTCGAGGAGCATGGCGAGCTGGACGTCGGCGGCGACCTCGTCGTCGAGCGCCTCGATCGCCGTCCAGAGGCCGCGCAGGTCGAAGACCTCGCGCGCGACGGTGTACGCGCGCGCGATGTCCGACGCGGCCGCCCCGGTCTCCTCGGCGAGCCGGAACGCGAACGTGATCCCGGCGCGGTTCACGAGGCTGTTGGTCACGTACGTGGCGATCAGCTCCCGACGGAGGCGATGGCCGTCCATGCGGTCGCGGAAACGCTCCGACATGACCCGCGGGAAGTAGCGCACGAGCTCGTTCGCCATGTAGCCGTCGTCGGGGAGGTCCGAGTCGAGGAGGGCGTCGAAGAGCTCGATCTTGGCGTAAGCCAGGAGGACGGCGAGCTCGGGGGCGACGAGGCCGCTGCGCGCCGCCTTGCGCTCGGCCATCACCTCCTCGCTCGGCAGCGCGACGAGCTCGCGGTTCAGCCGGCCGCTCCCCTCGAGGTGCTGGATGAGGCGGGCGTGCACGCCCAGCATCGACGGCGCCTGGATCCTGGCGAGGCTGAGTGCCTGTGTCTGCCGGTAGTTGTTCCGCAGGACGAGCCGCGCGACGTCGTCGGTCATCTCGACGAGGAGCTCGTTCCGCTGCTTCTCGGTGAGGTCGCCGGCGGCGACGGCGGAGCCGAGCAGGATCTTGATGTTCACCTCGTGGTCGGAGCAGTCCACGCCGGCGGAGTTGTCGATCGCGTCCGTGAAGATCCGCCCGCCGGCGAGCGCGTACTCGACTCGGCCCCGCTGGGTGAAGCCCAGGTTCCCGCCCTCGCCGACGACGCGGCACCGCAGGTCGCGCCCGTCCATCCGCAGAGCGTCGTTCGCCTTGTCGCCGACCTCGACGTGCGACTCGGAGGAGGCCTTCACGAACGTCCCGATGCCCCCGTTCCAGAGGAGGTCGACCGGCGCCGCCAGGATCGCGCGGACGACCTCGCTCGGGGTCAGCGCCTCCGCCTCGATCCCGAGCCGCTCGCGCACCTGCGGGGAGAGCTCGATCGACTTGGCGCTCCGCTCGAAGACCCCGCCGCCCGCCGAGATCGCCCCGGCGCCGTAGTCGGCCCAGGAGGAGCGCGGCAGGTGGAAGAGGCGGTTGCGCTCCTCCCAGCTCGCTTCAGGGTCCGGATCGGGGTCGAGGAAGACGTGCTCGTGGTTGAAGGCGGCGACGAGCTTCAGGTGTCGCGAGAGCAGCATCCCGTTTCCGAACACGTCGCCGGCCATGTCGCCGATGCCGACGGCGGTGATCTCGGTCGTCTGGACGTCCACGCCGAGCTCGCGGAAGTGGCGCTTCACGGACTCCCACGCACCGCGCGCCGTGATGCCCATGCGCTTGTGGTCGTAGCCGGCCGAGCCGCCCGAGGCGAACGCGTCCCCCAGCCAGAAGCCGTACTCCGCGGCGATGTCGTTGGCGACGTCGGAGAAGCTCGCCGTTCCCTTGTCGGCGGCCACGACCAGGTAGGGGTCGTCGCCGTCGTAGCGGACGACCGCCGCCGGCGGGACCGTCTCCCCGCCGACGATGTTGTCGGTCACGTCGAGGAGCCCGCAGACGAGGATGCGGTAGCAGGCGAGCACCTCGTCGCGCAGCGCGTCGCGGTCGGCCGGCGGGCGCTTGACGACGAAGCCGCCCTTCGCGCCCACGGGGACGATGACCGCGTTCTTGACCATCTGCGCCTTCATGAGGCCGAGGATCTCCGTGCGGAAGTCCTCGCGCCGGTCCGACCAGCGGATCCCGCCGCGCGCCACCCTCCCGCCGCGCAGGTGGACGCCCTCCGTGCGGGGCGAGTAGACCCAGATCTCGTACGCCGGGCGCGGCAGCGGCAGGTCGGGGACGCGCTCGGGGTCGAGCTTGAAGGAGAGGTACGGGCGCGGGCGGCCGTCGGGTCCGGGCTGGAAGTAGTTCGTGCGCAGCATGGCCTCGACCAGGCGTAGGTAGCTGCGAAGGATGCGGTCCTCGTCCAGGCTCGCGACGCCGTCGATCTCCCCCTCGATCTCCTCCGCGAGGGCCGCGGCTTCCGCGTCGCGTCCGTCGCCGTGCGCGGGGTCGAAGCGGATCCTGAAGAGGCCGACGAGCTTGCGCACGATGTCCGCGTGCGCGGCGAGCGACTCCTCCATGTAGGCCTGGCTGAACGTGCTGCCCGTCTGGCGCAGGTAGCGGGCGAGCGCCCGGAGCACGGCGATCTGGCGCCAGGTGAGCCCGGCGTGCAGGACGAGCCGGTTGAACCCGTCGTTCTCGATCTCGCCGAGCCACGCGTGGGCGAAGGCGTCCTTGAAGGTCTCGCCCACGCGGTCGAGGTCGATGGCGCCTCCCTCGTAGGTCAGGCCGAAGTCGTAGATCCACGCCGGCGTGCCGTCGCCGCGCTGGATCTCGTACGGGCGCTCGTCGTAGACCCTCACGCCCATGTTCTCGAGGAGCGGGAGCACGTCTGAGAGGAGGATCGGCCGACCCGAGCGCAGGAGCTTGAGGCAGAAGAAGTCCGGCTCCGCCTCGACCGGCCGGTAGAGCGTCATCGCGAGGTCGCCCTCCGGGTCGAGCTTCTCCATCCGCTCGACGTCGAGGACCGCCGCGGCGGGGGAGAAGTCGTCGCGGTAGCCTGCCGGGAAGGCGTCGGCGTAGCGCTTGGAGAGCCGCATCCCGCGCTCCTCGCCGGCCTGCTCGACGAGGGCGTCGACGAGGTCGTCGGCCCAGGTGCGCGTCGCCTCGACGAGCTGCTCCTCGATCTCGCCGACGTCGTAGTCGGCCATCTGCCCCGGCTCCGTGTAGATGACGTAGTGGAGCCGGGCGAGCACCGACTCCGAGAGGCGCGCCGTGTAGTCCACGCTCACGCCGTTGAACGCCTGCTGGAGCACCTCCTGGATGCGCTTGCGCACCAGCGTGTTGAAGCGGTCGCGCGGGACGAACACGAGGCAGGAGAGGAAGCGGCCGAAGGTGTCGCGGCGGACGAAGAGGCGCACCCGCTGGCGCTCGCCGAGCCGGACGATGCCGAGCGCGATCTCGAGGAGCTCGTCCTCGGAGATCTGGAACAGCTCGTCGCGCGGGAACGACTCGAGGATCTCGAGCAGGGCCTTGTCGTCGTGGCTTCCCGGTGGGAGCCCGGCGCGCTCCCGGACCTTGCGCACCTTGCGGCGCAGGAGTGGGATGTCGTGCGGGCTCGCGCTGTACGCCGTGGAGGTGTAGAGGCCGAGGAAGCGCCGTTCGCCGACGACGTCGCCGGACTCGTCGAAGCGCTTCACGCCGACGTAGTCGAGGTAGGAGGGGCGGTGCACGGTCGCGCGCGAGTTCGCCTTCGTGAGGACGAGGGGATCCTTCGCGCGCGCGAGGCCGCGCGCCTCCGGCTGGAGGTGGACGAGGCCCTCGGCCGCGTCGTCGTCGGTGTCCCGCAGGATGCCCAGGCCCGTGCCCGGCACGCGGCGGAGCGCATCCTCGCCGTCCACCTCGACGAGGTCGTACTCGCGATAGCCGAGGAAGGTGAAGTGGTCGTCCACGATCCACTCGAGGAGGGCCCTCGCCTCGGTGAGCTCCTCGGGCTCGACCGGCGGTGGGTGGCGGTCGAGGTCGGCGACCACCTCGGCTGCGCGCGCCCGCATCGCCTGCCAGTCGTCGACGGCCGCGCGCACGTCGAGCAGGACTCCCTCCAGGCCGGCGCGGATACGGTCGAGGCTCGCCGCGTCCGTCTCGCGGTCGACCTCGACGTGGATGAACGACTCGAGCGCGCCCTCGTCCACCGGCGCGTCGTGCGGCAGCACCTCCAGGAGCGCGCCGCTCTCGTCGCGGCGCACGCGCAGCACCGGGTGGATGATGAGGTGGACGCCGCTTCCGAGCCGCGTCAGCTCCATGCTCACGGAGTCGACGAGGAACGGCATGTCGTCGTGGACGATCTCCACGACCGTGTGCGTGGACTGCCAGCCGTGCTCCTCGAGCTGCGGCGTGTAGGCGCGGACCTTCGACTCGCCCGGCTCCCGTTGCGCCCCGAAGCTCCAGAGCGCGACCGCGCCGCCGTAGAGGTCCGAAACCTCGTGCTCGAGCAGATCCTCGGCCGCCACGGCGCCGTAGAGGAGCCGGATCAGCGACTCGAGCCGGGCGGCCTGCTCCGGGGGGAGCTTCGACCGCGCGTGCTCGACGACCTTCTCGATCAGACGGGCTTTCGCCTCGTCGGGCTTCAGCGTCACGGGAGCATTCTCTCCCCCGAGAGTTGTAGTGCAAGCGGCGCCGCCCTGTCGAGGTGGAAGCTCCCTACCCGCGGAGGCGGCCGGCGGGCCGCTGCCCGCCGGCCGTCGTGCTGGTTTCGCCGGCTTCGGCCGGCACGAGCAAGGGGAGAGCTCGACCCGTCACTTAGTCGCCATGGTCGTCGTCGCCTCCGGAGCCGGGGCCGGAGCTGTCCGATCCGGGGCCGGAGTTGTCCGGGCCGGACCGGCCGGAGCGGTCGTCGTCGTCGCGGTCGTCGTCGCGGCCCGGGCCGGGCCCGCTGCCTCCGACCGGTGCGCCGCCGGTGCAGCGCGGGTCGTCGGCGTGCTCGGCCTCGTCGCAGGGGCCGCTGATGTCGTTTCCGTCCTCGACGGTGGTCGTGCCCCGCTCGGTGGACGTCGTCCCGGACTCGATCGTCGTCGACGACGACGCGGGGAGCGGAGCGGGCTCGCCGTCGTCCGAGCCGCCGGTGGCCGCCAGGGCGACGCCGACGCTGAACGCGACGACGAGGGCCGGCAGCAACAGGAGCTTCAGTGCGGTGGACATGAAGCCCTCCTTTCCTCGGTCGATTGCCATGCTCCGAGGCTAGGAAAGGCCCGGAAAAGGGCGCCCCCGGACGGGTACAAGACTCCTTCAGGCGCGGGTAAAGACTCGGTAGGCGGGCCGTGCCGGCGGGCCTAGTCGTCGCCCGAGCCCGGTCCGCTCGAGTCGGAGCCGGAACCCGAGTTGGAGCCGCTCCCGCTCGAGTCGTCCGGGCCGGAGCCCGGGCCGCTCGAGTCGTCCGGGCCGGAGCCCGGGCCGCTCGAGTCGTCGTCCGCGGCGCGCGGGTCGCAGTCCGGGTCGAGCTGATGGTCGGGGTCCTTGCACTTCCCGGGGAGGTCGTCGTCGGTCGTCGTGGTGCGGGAGGTCGAGGTGGGAGTGCTCGTCGCCCGCTCGGTCGCGGTCG
>JBOHAK010000513.1:0-4924 GCA_050697795.1 Gaiellaceae bacterium | reverse complement strand
CATCAGGGTCGCCGCGTCGGTGACGCCCCAGTGCTCGGTGACCTTGCCGTCCTCGACACGGATGATGTCCATCGATTCGAACTCGACCGTCTTGCCGGTCGCCGGCACGCCCATGAACTTGCCCTCGTGGGTGCCGGTCAGGACGACGCGCCCGGCCTCGAGGTCTCCCTCGGCGAGGGTCGGCTCGACGACCTTCGCACTGATGTCGGGGAATCCGGTGCGAAAGGCGTTCACGAAGAACTTCACGCCCTCCCGGCCCGAGGGCTGTCCGGGCAGCCCCTCCTCGTGATCAATGATGCCTTCGGTGGCCAGCTCGTCGATGAGGTTGAGCTGTCCGCCGGCGATCACTTCGTCGTAGAAGCGCCTGATGAGCCCTGAGCCTTCTGACATTCGTCAACTCCTTCGGTTGCTGCGGTCACGCTCACCCTCTCACGCGCCACACGCCACCGCAACCCCCAGTCGCGTAGCGTCCGGCCGCATGCAGTTCGGGAAATCCGGCGACCCCGTCAGTCACATCAGCCAGGCCTACCCCGACCGGGTGGAGGTCCGGGGGCGCGACCTCACCGGCGAGCTGATGGGGAGGCTCAGCTTCACCGAGTACTTCCACCTGCTGCTCACGGGGCGCGAGCCCACGGAGGCCCAGCGCTACTTTCTGGACGTGCTCCTGGTGGCGATCGCCGAGCACGGGATGATGCCCTCCAACATCGCCGCCCGGATGACGCTGGCGGCCGACCCCGGGTCGCTCCACGGCGCCGTCGCGGCGGGCATCCTCGGCGCCGGCCCGGTCGTCCTCGGAACGTCCGAGGAGTGCGCGAAGCTCCTCGCGGAGGGCGGGGAACCGGGCGAGATCGTCCGCCGCTATCGCGACGCGGGCGCGAGGGTGCCGGGCTTCGGTCATCCCGTCCACAAGCCCGTCGACCCCCGCGCCGAGCGCATCCTCGTGCTCGCCGACGAGCGCGGGGTGAGCGGCCCGAACGTCGAGCTCGCCCGCGCGCTTCGCGCCGAGCTCGGGCTCGTCATGAACGTCTCGATGCCGATCGCGGCGGTGCTGCTCGACCTCGGCTTCCCGCCTGCGGCCGCGAAGGCCGTTCCCATCCTCGCGCGCGCGGCGAGTCTCCTCGCGCACCTCGCGGAGGAGCGGGAGCAGCCGATCGGCTTCGACCTCGCAGCGGCGGCGGAGGAGGCGGTCGAGTACGAGCCCGATGCTCGAGCCTGAGGTCCAGAAGCGGCCCTGGGACGTGCAGCTCGCGCTCGACGACGAGACCTTTCGCGCTCAGCTCGCGTACCTGCGCGAACGCTCGCCCTTCTACCGCGAGAAGCTCGCGGGCTCGCCCGCCGTCGGCCTGGCGGACATCGCCCGTCTCCCGCTCACGGAGAAGGCCGAGCTCCGTGCGACGGTGACAGACGAGAGCCCGTTCGGCGCCCATCTCTGCGTGCAAGCGTCCGAGCTCGCCCGCATCTACTCGACGAGCGGCACGACGGGCGCACCGAGCTACGTGCCGCTGACGGGCGAGGACCTGGAGAGCTGGATCACGGGGTCGGCGCGCTCGTGCGCGGCCTCGGGCGTCGCAGCCGGCGAACGGATCGTCTCCACGTACAACGCCGGCCCGTTCGTCGCGGGCGCCGCGCTCGCTTCGTTCGACCGCATCGGCCTCGTCCACGTCCCGGTGGGGACGGGGAACACCGAGCGGCTTCTCGACGCGGTCGAGCGGCTGCGGCCGGAGAACGTCGTGCTGACGCCGTCGTACGCGGCGCACCTCGCCGAGCGAGCGCCCTGGCTGCGCGACTCCTCCGTGCGGCGCGTCCTGGTGGCGGGCGAGCCCGGCGGCGGCGAGCCGGCCTTCCGGGCGAAGCTCGAGGAGGGCTGGGGCGCGAGGGTCACGGAGGCGATGGGCATCGGCGACATCGGCGTGTCGCTCTGGGGCGAGTGCGAGGAGCAGGACGGAATGCACCTCGGCGCGCGCGGCTTCGTCCACGCCGAGCTGGTCGAGCCCGAGACCGGTGCGGCGCTCGGGCTGGAGGACGGCGCCACCGGCGAGCTCGTACTGACACACCTCCTGCACCGCGCGGCGCCGCTCCTGCGCTTTCGGACGCGCGACCACGTCCAGGTGCGGACGAGCCCGTGCCCGTGCGGCCGCACGAGCCCGCGCGTGACGTGCATCGGGCGCACCGACGACATGCTCATCGTACGCGGGGTCAACGTCTTCCCCTCGGCGGTGCGCGAGGTGGTGGGCGGGTTCGCGCCTGTCGTCAGCGGCCACATCCTCGTCAGGCCGGGGGGGCCGGGCGTGAAGCAGGAGCCGCCGCTTCCGGTCAGCGTCGAGCTGGCGCGGGGTGGGGTGAACGACCCTTTGCTCGCGCAAGCAATCCGTGAGAAGATCCGCGACGTGCTGGTCGTCCAGACGCGCGTGGAGCTCGTGCCGTGGGGGAGCCTGCGGCGGAGCGAGTACAAGTCGACGCTCGTCGAGCGCTAGAGCCGGGGGAGAGCCCGTGCGGAAGCTCCAGACCCAGGGCGTCCACCACATCACGATCGTCGGGGCCGACCGGCAGACGTCGATCGACTTCTGGGAAGGCGTGCTCGGCATGCCCTTCGTCTTCGAGCAGCCGAACCTCGACAACGAGTCGGAGAGCCATCTCTACTTCGACCCGGGCGACGGGCGTCTCATCACGGTCTTCACGAACGAGGAGCGCGAGCCGGATCCGAACCGCACGTCGACGGACATCGGCTGCGTGCACCACCTCGCGTTCTCCGTCTCGCAGGCGACCTTCTGGCAGGCGGTCGAGCGGCTTGACGAGCGCGAGATCCGGCACAGCGGCGTCAAGGACCGCGGCTTCATGGACTCGATCTACTTCGAGGACGCGCTCGGCCTGCTGATCGAGCTCGCGTCCTACCGCTTCGAGCCGCCGTTCGGCCACACGCACGCCGACGTGCTGCTCGAGGCGCACAAGCTCCGGGTGGACCATGGCCACTACTCGATCGCCCAGGAGCACCTCGCCGATGCGATCGAGACGATCGTCGCGCGATCGCGAGCGTCGCTCTCGGGCGACCGATCGCCGCAGGACCCGTACGGCTAGCGAGAAGGAGGAACACGTGGCTGCCAATACGCTGAGCATCCTGAAGCCGAGCGTCAACAACCTGACCGCTCGCATCTTCGTCCGGGCCGCAGGGCTCGACTTCGAAGAGCTGGACGTGTGGGGGAAGAAGAGCACGCCGGAGTTCCTGGCAAAGGACCCGGCGGACCTCACGCCCCTGCTCGAGGAAGCGGGGCTGCCGAAGGGCGCCCTCTGGGAGAGCTGCGCGATCATGCAGTACCTCTGCAACAAGCACGGCCTGGATCGCTTCTATCCGAGCGACCCGGGCGAGCGGGCGATGGTGGACAGCGCGATGTTCTACCTGATCGGCACGGTCTATCCGCTGCTCGCGCGTGCGACGTACCCGACGCTCGGGTTTCCGCAGTACCCGGGCGAGGTCGCAACCTCCGAGGCCGACGACGACATGAAGGCTAAGGCGGCGGCTGACGCCGAGGCGGCGCTCGCCGCACCGCTCGACGTCTACCGCGCCTTCTTCCTCGACGGAAGGCGCTTCATCGGCGGCGACCACCCGTCCATCGCCGACATGCGCTTCGCGGCGACGCTCGAGTTCCTGCGCGCGATCGACTACGACCTTCCGGCGTGGGCCGAGGAGTACATCGCCGCCATGGAGGAGACCCTCGGCGAGGCCTACACGGAGCCGGCTGCCGACGTGCGCGGCTACGTCGAGTCCGTGAAGTCGCCGGCCGCCTGACTCTCCGCGCCTGACCGGGGTGGGCTACGTCCCCTCGGCGCGCGCCCAGAAGGCGCGGAGCAGTGCAGCGGTCCGCTCCGGCTCCGCTTGATGCGAGGTGTTCAGGTGGTGCAGGCCGTCGAAGAGCTCGGAGGAGTAGTCGGGGAAGCGGCGCGCGAGCCGGGCGCGCATGGCCGTCCAGCGTGGATGGCTCGAGCTCCCGTGGGTGTAGAGGACCGGGGCGGTGAACGCCTCGTACCGCGCCGGGTCGACGCGATGCCGGGCGATCGCCCGCAGGAATGCCCGGATGCCGGCCGGCCGAGTCGCCATCCACGGCGGCGGGGGTCCCTCCGGTCGCGGCGGAAGCTGCACATCGGGCGCGACCTGCAGGCGCATGAAGGCGGCGATCGCCTCCGGTCCGGGCAGAGACTGCGCCGCGGCGAGCTCGTCCACGTACGGATCCGAGCGGTCCTCGGCGCTGAAGTCGGTGGCAGGCTCGTCGACGGCGAGTGACAGCACCCGCTCCGGGTGGGCCGCTGCAAACGCCAGCGCGCACGCGCCTCCGCCCGAGTGGCCGTAGAGGTGGAAGCGCGCCAGGCGGGCATCGTCGGCCGCGGCGGCGATGCCCGCGATCTCCGCGTCGATCGCATAGTCGGGAAGCGGCTCGCCGCGCGCGTACACCTCGAGATCCTTGGGGATCGCGACGACGCCGTCGAGTTGTCGGAGCAGCGGCGCATACCGCAGGGCGGCGGGCATGATGATGCCCGGGAGGAAGATCACGTGGGCCACCGGCGGTGCGATCCTCTCACGGCACGGGCCCTGGAGATAGGTCGGGGCCTTCCCGGAGGAAGGCCCCGCTTCGCACTGGGCGAGATGCCGCTCAGTCCATCGTCTGTGGGTTCAGGTGATCGACGAGCCTCTTCTTGCCGGGCCTCTCGATCTTCGTTCGGTACACCACCATTCCCTGCGCGATGGCGTTGTTCTCGACTCCGTCCGACGCGTAGACCGGGATGCCGGGGCCCTTCTTGAACAGCGGGCCCGTGTACGGGTACGCGGACCAGGTGCCCGAATCCCGGATCGGGTCGTAGTAGGCGATCTCCTTCAGCCTCGTGGGATGGGTGAAGTCGATCACGTCCACGCCGCCCGTGTACCAGGCGTTGA
>JBOHAK010000512.1:0-1553 GCA_050697795.1 Gaiellaceae bacterium | reverse complement strand
GCGCGAGCTCGAGGAGATCGTTCAACGGCTCGAGAGCGGCCAAGCCTCCCTCGACGAAGCGATCGCGCTGTGGGAGCGCGGCGAGGAGCTTTACCGCGTCTGCGCGGCGAAACTCGACTCGGCGCAGGGCCGCATCGAGGAGCTGGCGCGGCGCGTCGAAGCCGTCAAACCCTAGGCATCCCCGCCCAGCCTGCTTAGAATCCGCGCCGTGACGGCCCCACCGGAACTCGTCCGACAGGTCCCGCTCTTCGCCGATCTCGACAAGCAGGAGCTGCAGGGCCTCGCCAGCTCGATGAAGGAACGGACGTTCAAGCCCGGCGACACGATCGCCAGCGAGGGACAGACAGGCGTCGGCTTCTTCCTCATCGAGGAGGGCGAGGCGACGGTCACGATCGGCGGCGAGGAGCGTGCCACGCTCAAGGCCGGTGACCACTTCGGCGAGGTCGCGCTGATCGACGACGGCGCGCGCACGGCGACGGTGACCGCGAAGACGCCGCTGAAGGTCTACGGCATCACCGCCTGGGAGTTTCGCCCGATGGTCGAGGAGAACTCCGGCCTCGCCTGGAAGCTCCTGCAGGAAATGGCGAAGCGGCTCCGCGACGCCGAGCTGCGCGCCACCTAGACCACGAGTGACGCGCCGAGCGCTGTCAGATCCTGAGCGGCGCGCGCTGGATCACCGCTGAGCTCACGGACCTCCACACCGGCCGGCGCCTCGACAACGCGACCGCCGAACAGAACGCAGCGCACTCCCTCCTCACGGCAGACGCGAACGACCTCGCCCGGGGCCTTGCCCTCGAAGGTCGAGCGGTCGACCACCCCCTCACCGGTGACGACGAGGTCTGCCCCGCGGGCGGCGCCGCGAAAGCCAACGGTCTCGAGCACGACCTCCGCACCCGAGACGAGCTCGGCCCCGAGGACGGCCAGCGCCGCGCCGATGCCGCCCGCCGCCCCTGCGCCGGGAACGTTCGCGTAGGGCCGCAGCACCTCCAGCGCCGAGAGCCTGCGCTCGAGCTCCTCGACCATCTCCGGAGTCGCGCCCTTCTGCGGCCCGAAGGCCCGCGCCGCGCCGCGGTCGCCCAGGAGCGGGTTGCGCACATCGCAGGCGGCCTCCAGCTCACGGCCCCGCAGCGCATCGCCGACGACATCGAGCAGGCCGGCGCCGCCGTCGACGGTCGCCGTATCGCCGAGGCCGATGAGCAGCGGGCCCGTCGTCTCGGCGGCGGCCGCCAGGAGCAGCTCGCCGAAACCGCGGCTGGAAGCGCGCAGCGGGTCGAGCTCTGCCACGAGCCGCAGCCCAAGTGCCTCGGCCGCCTCGACGACCGCCGAGCCGTCCTCGAGTACGCGGTAGCGTGCGCGAACGGGCTCGCCAAGCGGGCCTGAAACGACCGCCTCGCGCCAGACGCCGGCGCGGGCGGCCGCGATCACCTCGGCAGTCCCCTCGCCCCCGTCGGCGACGGGCAGCTCGACCGCCTCCGCGCCGGCCGTACGCAGGCCGGCTGCGAGCGCGAGCGCCGCCTCGACCGGGCTCAGAACCCCTTTGCAGCTACCGGGAG
>JBOHAK010000511.1:0-5422 GCA_050697795.1 Gaiellaceae bacterium | reverse complement strand
CGTCCTGAAGGGCCGCGTCTTCTGCCTCCAGGGTCACAACGAGCGGAACCGGATTCCGGGTATGGGCGGTGTGCGGGCTCTCGCCGTCCGCCTCGAGGAGCTGCTCGGCGTTCCCGTGGTCGGCCGTGATCAGGCAGACGCCGCCGGCGCGCTCGACGGCCGCCACGACCTGCCCGAGCGCCGCGTCGGTCGCCTCCACCGCCCGGACGACCGCCGGGATGACGCCCGTGTGGCCGACCATGTCCGGGTTGGCGAAGTTGAGGACGGCGAAGCGGTAGCCCGCGCCGACCTCGTCCGCGAAACGGCGGGTGACCTCGGCGGCGGACATCTCAGGCTTCTGGTCGTACGTGGCCACGTCGCGCGGGGATGGGACGAGGATGCGGGTCTCCCCTTCCCACTCCGCCTCCCGGCCGCCGTTGAAGAAGTAGGTCACGTGCGCGTACTTCTCGGTCTCGGCCACGTGGAGCTGGCGGGCGTCGTACTCGGCCAGCACCTCCGCCATCGTCTCGCTCACCTGCTGCTCCTCGAAGGCGACGGGACAGGCGAAGTCGCTGCGGTAGCGCGTCATCGTGGTCAGGTCGAGGCCGTGCTCGAGCAGCTTCTGTGTCAGCTGGCGCGCGCGGTCGGGTCGGAAGTTGAAGTGGATGACGGAGTCGGCCTCGCCCGGCCGCGGCCCGGGGAGGACGATCGGCTCGACGAACTCGTCGGTCGTCCCCCGCTCGTAGGAGGCTTCGATCGCGGCCACCGGGTCGTCCGCCCGCTCCCCTTCGCCGCGGAGGATGGCCGCCAGCGCGCGCTCGGTGCGCTCCCACCTCTGGTCGCGGTCCATCGCCCAGTAGCGGCCCGAGACGGTGACGATGCGGGCGCCCTCGGCGACGAGCTCGGCGAGATCGCCGCGGACCGCCGTCGGCGAGACGTCGCGGCCGTCGGTGAACGCGTGGACGAAGGTGCGCTCCGCCATGCCCTCGCGCCGCGCGAGCTCGAGGAGCGCGCGCAGGTGGTCGATGTGCGAGTGCACGCCGCCGTAGGAGACGAGCCCGAGCAGGTGCACGCTGCCGCCGCGCTCGCGGGCCCGGCGGAAGGCGCCGGCGAGCGCCGGGTTCACGAAGAAGTCGCCGGACTCGATCGCGCGGTTGACGCGCATCAGGTCCTGGAAGATCACGCGGCCGGCGCCGATCGTCAGGTGGCCGACCTCCGAGTTCCCCATCTGGCCGGGCGGCAGGCCGACGTCCTCGCCGGATGCGCGCAGTGTGGTGTGCGGGTACCGCTGCCAGAGGGCGTCGAAGACCGGCGTCTCGGCGAGCTCGACCGCGTTTCCGGGTCCCGGCGGCGCGCAGCCCCAACCGTCGAGGACGACGAGGGCTACGAGCGGGACAGGCGGGCGGCCGTCTGGCAAATCGCGGTGAAGGAGTCGACGTCGAGGGAGGCGCCGCCGACGAGTGCCCCGTCCACGTCCGGCTGGGCGAGGAGCTCATCGGCGTTCTCGGGCTTGACGGAGCCTCCGTACAGGACCGGCACGGCCAGGAGCGACTTGATCAGCGCGTGCGCTTCCTGGGCCATCTCCGGCGTCGCCGTGTTGCCGGTGCCGATGGCCCATACCGGCTCGTACGCCACGACGAGCCGGTCGTGCCGCGGGAGGACGGAGACCTGCCGGCGAAGGACGTCTCCGGTCTCGTCGCGCTCGCGCTCGGACTCCGTCTCGCCGACGCAGGCGATGACGCCCAGCCCGGCCTCGAGCGCTCGCTCCGCGCGCCGGGCGGTCGTCTCGTCGGTCTCGCCGAAGTGCTGGCGCCGCTCGGAGTGGCCGACGATCGACCCGGCGACGCCGAGCTCGAGGAGCATGGCCGCGGAGACCTCGCCCGTGAAGGCGCCGTCCTCGGCCCAGTGGACGTTCTGCGCGTAGACGGTGAGGCCGCTCGACATGGCCTCCCGCAACGAGGCGTACGGCGGGCACACGACCACGTCCACGCCGTCGGGCGGAGCGAACGCACGGCAGAACTCGATCGCCTCGGCCGGCCCCTTGTGCATCTTCCAGTTGCCCGCGATCAGCACTGACATGTCCACTTCTCGCGGGGCCGCCGCGGGCCACCCTCCGGTTCCAGCCTATCGCTGAAACCCGCGCGGGTGGTGAACGGGAGTGTGCCGAGAGTGCGCATTCTCTCAGGCCTCCGGGATTGCGACGACGCCGGGCAGCTCCTTGCCCTCGAGCAGCTCCAGGGAGGCGCCGCCGCCGGTTGAGATCCAGTCGATCCGGTCGGCGACTCCGAGCTCCTCGACGGCGCGCACCGAATCGCCGCCGCCCACGACCGTGCGGGCATCGGCCGCCGCGACCGCCTCCGCGACCGCCTTCGTGCCCCCCGCGAACCGGGGCCACTCGAAGACGCCCATCGGTCCGTTCCAGAAGACCGTTCGCGCCTTCGCGATGCGCGCGGCGAACCGCTCGCGCGTCGCCGGCCCGATGTCGAGGCCGAGCCACCCCTCCGGCACCTCGTCCCAGGCGACGACGCGCGCCTCGGCATCTGCCTCGAACGCGGCCGCGGCGACGACGTCCTCGGGCAGCTCGTGGCCGGCGTCGCGCTCGACCTCCTCGGCCATCTTGCCGCCGACGAGGACGACGTCCGCGCGCTCGCCCAGCGACTCCAGCACGCCGATCTTGTCGGCCACCTTCGCCCCGCCGAGCACGGCGACGAACGGCTGCTCCGGGCTCTCGAGCAGCGCGCCGAGCTCCTCGAGCTCCCGCTCCAGGAGCAGGCCGGCGTACGCGGGGAGCAGGTGCGCGACGCCCTCCGTCGACGCGTGCGCGCGGTGCGCCGAGCCGAAGGCATCGTTGACGTAGAGGTCGCCGTGGGCGGCGAGCTCGCGCGCCAGCTCCGGGTCGTTCTCCGTCTCCCGCGGGTCGAAGCGGGTGTTCTCGAGGAGCCGCACGCGCTCGTCGGGCAGGAGCTCGCGCAGCCGCGCGCGGACCGGCTCCAGCGACATCTCTGGATCCTCCCCCTTCGGCCGGCCGAGGTGGGACACGAGCACGACCTCGGCCGCGCCGCGCTCCAGCAGGAGCTCGATCGTCGGCAGCGCCGCGCGCATGCGGGTGTCATCGGCGACGCGCCCCTCCTCGAGCGGCACGTTGAAGTCCACCCGGACGAGGACGCGCTTGCCCCGGACGTCCGCGTCTCGCACAGAGCGCGGGCGGTGCACCAGAGGCACTAGAGCCGCTGAACCAGATCCACGAGCCGGCAGCTGTAGCCCCACTCGTTGTCGTACCAGCCGAACACCTTGACCGAGTTCCCCCGGGTCATGGTGAGGTCGCTGTCGAAGACCGCCGAGTAGGAGCTCCCGACGACGTCCGAGGAGACGAGGGGCTCGTCCGAGTACCGGAGGATGCCCTCGTAGGCGCCCGTGTCGGCCGCCTCGCGGAAGAGCGCGTTCACGTCGTCGACCGACACGTCGGAGCCGACCCGGACGACGAAGTCGACGATCGAGCCGTCGGCGACGGGCGCGCGGACGGAGATGCCGTCCACCTTGCCCTTGAGGTCGGGGATCACGAGGCCGATCGCCTTGGCGGCGCCGGTCGACGTCGGGATGAGGTTGATCGCGGCCGCCCGCGCCCTGCGGAGGTCCTTGTGCGGGAGGTCGAGGATCTGCTGGTCGTTCGTGTACGCGTGGATCGTCGTCATGAAGCCCGACTCGATCCCCCACTCGTCGTGGAGGACCTTGGCGAGCGGCGCCACGCAGTTCGTCGTACACGACGCGTTCGAGACGATGCGGTGCTCCTCCGGATCGTAGGCGTCGTCGTTGACGCCGAGCACGATCGTCACGTCCGGATCCGTCGCCGGCGCCGAGATGACCACCTTGCCGCCGCCCGCGTCGAGGTGCGCCTGGGCCTTCTCCCGCTTCGTGAAGAGGCCCGTCGACTCGAGCACGACATCGACGCCGAGGTCCTTCCAGGGGAGCGCCGCCGGATCCCGCTCGTTCAGGAGCTCGAGCTCCTCCCCGTCGACCCGGATGCCGGCGTCGACGGCCTCGACCGCTCCGTCGAAGGGGCCGAGGACCGAGTCGTACTTGAGCAGGTGAGCCATCGTCTTCGCGTCGCCCAGGTCGTTCACGGCGACGATCTCGATGTCGGCGCCCTGCTTCCGCGCCGCGCGGAAGAAGTTGCGCCCGATCCGGCCGAATCCGTTGATGCCCACCCGTACGCTCACACGACCTCCCGACGACGTTTCCAGGCCGCGGCGATTCTATCCGCGCCCCGGAGTGGAAAATGTTGGTCGTTTGGCTCTTGCGCCGTCCGCAGGCGCGGATTACGCTCGCCCGGAGAGCGGGTCTACGCTCGTCGGGCGCCGGATTCAGACCCCGTCCGGCGTCACGGTCCGGAGCGTGGTTCAACTGGAGGGGAGGGTCGTCCTCGGAGCTTCCCCTCCAACCCGCTCTCGCTCGACCGCTCTCGCTAGTGCTCGGCGAGCCTCTGCAGCCGCGCCAGGCGCCGCTGGGCCGCCGCCTTCGTCGCCGCCGGGGAGCAGCGGCCGGCGAGCTCGCGGAGCGAGAGCGTTGGGTGACGCGCGCGGAGGCGGGCGATCTCCCTGAGCTCCGGCGCGAGCTCCTCGAGCCGTCCGTCCTGCTCGAGTCGGCGGATGGCCCTGAGCTGGGCTTCCGCGGCACGGCTCGTGCGAACGATGTTCGCGTGGTCGGCGTTGGCGAGCCGGTTCGCGCGCGCCCGCGTCGCCGCGACGACGGACTCCTCGCCGAGCCGCAGCGCCGCCTCGTGCGCGCCTACGAAGGCGAGCAGCTCGCCGATCGCCTCGGTGCCTTTCGCATAGGCGACCGAATGGCGGTTGCGCTCGTAGACGCCCAGCGCGAAGCCGTCGGCCGCGGCGAGGTCGGCGAGAAAGCGGGCGCTCTCCGCGTCCGCCGTGCGCAGCTCGAGATGGGCGTTGCGCGGACCGCTCGCCGAGCCCGAGGCGAGGAACGCGCCGCGGAGGTACGCAGCCCGGCAGCAGGGGCGGGCGACGACACGTCGCGGCGGCCGGTCGAGCGGGGCGAGGCTCGTGTCGAGCACGCCCGCTTCGTTGAGCGCCTGCAGCGCGCGGGCGTCGTCCTCCAGGTGGATCTGGAAGCGCGTCGTGCGCTCGAAGGCCCGGCGCCGGTAGGTCCGGATCTCGCACGGGACGCCATACGAGCGCAGGAGCGAGAACGCCCGCCGCGCGACGGCGCCGCTCGCCGCGTCCAGATGCAGGCCGATACGCCCCCGACCGCGCAGGTGCACGCTCCCCGCTCCGCGCACCAGCGCCGAGAGCTCCGCGAGGCGGCAGCACGGCTTCCGCGGCTCGATCGCCGCCAGCTCGCTGCGGACGTCCTCCGAGAGGCTCATAGGCCAGCCTCTGGCCTGGGAGCCCGGGGAGGGTGTGTGAGGGAACCGGGAGGTTCCCTC
>JBOHAK010000510.1:0-2708 GCA_050697795.1 Gaiellaceae bacterium | reverse complement strand
GGACGAACGCGTCCGCCTCGTCCCCCTCGGCCGACCGCACGGCGCGCTCCGCGAGCTCGAGCGCGCGGGTCACCGGCGGACGCCCACCTGGACGTCGCGGAAACGTGCCGGCGACGTCCCGTGCGAGACGTGGGCGTGCTGCCCGGGCTGGCCCTTGCCTCAGTTCGTCAGGCCGTGGAGCTCCCAGGCCTCCGCCCCCGCGACGGCGTCGAGCCGGCCCCAGAACTCCGGCGTGACGCCCGTGTACGTCGGGTCGCGGAGCATGCGCCCGAGCTTGCCCTTCTTGATCTCCCAGGCGACCTGTGTGCCGAACTGGAAGTTGAGGCGCTTGTCGTCGATCGACCAGCTCTTGTTCGTGGAGAGGTAGAGACCGTCGTCGACGTCCGCGAGCAAGTCCTCGAGCGAGCCGCTGCCGGGCTCGAGATGGAGGTTGGTCATGCGGACGAGGGGCATGCGGCTCCAGTTGTCGGCGCGCATCGAGCCGCCCAGCTCGCGGCCGATCAGCGCCGACGTCTCGCGCGAGGCGAGGTAGCCGGTGAGGATGCCCTGCTCCACGACCGGCTGCCGCCGGGCGGGCGCGCCCTCGTCGTCCCAGCCGAACGTGCCGAGGCCGAGCGGCGTGGTGGGATCGGCGGTGATGTTCATGTGCTCGGAGCCGTAGCGGAGGCTGCCGAGGTCGCCCGGCTTGAGGAAGCTCGTTCCCGCGTAGGCGGCCTCCGTGCCGTAGACGCGGTCGAGCTCGGTCGGGTGGCCGACCGACTCGTGCACCTGGAGCTCCATCTGCTCGGCGTCGACGACGATCGTCGTCACGGCCGCGGGGCAGAGGTCGGCGGTGAGCAGCGCCGCCGCCTCCTCGCCGACGCGCGGCGCCTCCCGGTCGAGGCCGAGGCCGAGGACGTACTCCCAGCCGGCCTGGCCGCTCGAGCCGCCGTGGGCGCTCGGGTAGCTGCGGTTCTGCACCCGGCCCTCATCGGAGACGGCCAAGGCGTCGATCCCGCCGCCGCACTCGACGAAGCGCTGCGCGATCCGTGCGCCCTCCGACGAGCGGAAGACGCGGTGCTCGCGCATGGCGCGCACCATCGCCTCGGTGATCTTCACCTCGGGCCGGCGCATGCCCTCCTCGGCGCTGAGGCAGAGGGCGATCTTCTCCTCCAGCGGCACGTCGACCGGGTCCCGCTCCAGCGGCGCGGCGTACTCGCCGCTCGCGGGCGGGAGGGAGGCGAGCTCGACGCGGCTCTGCGCGTGGGAGGCGCTCGCCCGCGCGAAGGAGACGGCGCGGAGCGCGGCGTCGCGGGCGCCCTCCTCCGACAGTCGCGGGTCGCCGGCGAAGCCCCAGGCGCCATCCACGAGCACGCGCACGCCGACGCCCTCGGTCTCGGCGTCCGAGACCGTGTCGACCTCGCCGTTCTTCGTGGAGACGTGCTGCGCACGCCGCTGCACGACCCGCGCGTCGGCATAGCCCGCGCCGGCCGCGACTGCTGCGTCGATTGCGTGTTCGGCGAGGGCGTCCACGGAGCGCGGCGTACATTACTCAGGCGGGCGAGCCGCCCGCCTGACCAGCGAGAAGGCGCCTCCGTAGAGACGCCTCAGTGCGCTGGAGAGGACTTGAACCTCCACGGCCCGTTCGGGCCACAAGGCCCTCAACCTTGCGCGTCTACCAATTCCGCCACCAGCGCGTGACAGGACGGATTGTAGCGAGTCGTCCCCGCTTGACTCCGTCCGGCCGCCCCGCTACCTTGTCCGAACAGACGTTCGCTTTCGACATGGAGGGAGGCAGATGCTCACGCAGCGCCAGCGGGAGGTGTACGAGTTCGTGGTCCAGTACGCAGACGGGCACGGCTATCCGCCGACCGTGCGCGAGATCGGGGAGGCGGTCGGGCTCGCCTCGCCGTCGACGGTGCACGCGCACCTCGCGAACCTCGAGCGAGCGGGCTACCTGAGGCGCGACCCGACGAAGCCGCGGGCTCTCGAGCTCACGCGGCGCGAGCGCGCGGCCGCGGGGGCGACAGCCACCCTGCCGCACGTGGGCGAGGTGCGAGTGCTGCCGCTCGTCGGCGAGATCGCGGCCGGCGGGCCGCTCCTGGCCGAGGAGAACATCGAAGACCACCTCGCCGTGCCGGACACCGTCTCGCGGGGAGGCGAGGAGTTCCTCCTGCGCGTCAAGGGCGACAGCATGATCGAGGCGGGCATCCTCGAGGGCGACTACGTCGTCGTCCAGCGCCAGCAGACCGCGCGGAACGGGGACATCGTCGTCGCGCTCGCGGGCGAAGACGAGGCGGCCGACGAGGCGACGGTCAAGCGCTTCTTCCGGGAGAGCGGCCGGGTGCGCCTCCAGCCCGAGAACTCGGCGCTGGAGCCCCTGTACCCCGCGCACGTCAGCATCCTCGGCAAGGTCGTCGGCGTCTTCCGGAGAGTGGGCTGAGTGGGGGTTCATGCCCTGAACCGGACGCTCGACCAGGAGCTCCTCGCGCTCATGCGCGGGGCGAGCCTCGAGTGCCCGGCGTGCGGAGAGTTCGTTCTGTACCGAGGCGATACCATCGTCTGCCTCGAATGCAGGTCGGGGCTCCGGAAAGCGGGCGCCGCGACGCTACACTTGGACGTGCAGGCCGGGTGACCGCGGGCCGCGCGAGCGGCTCGAGGAAAGTCCGGACACCGCAGGGCAGGACGCTGGGGAAACCCCAGGCGGCGAAAGCCGACGGAAAGTGGCA
>JBOHAK010000509.1:0-3398 GCA_050697795.1 Gaiellaceae bacterium | reverse complement strand
CCCGAGCCTCCCGGCCGCGCCGGCGCGGGCGGCGAGCTCCTCGTCGGACAGAGCGCCCAGGGCCTCGACGGCGAGGCGCCGCAGCCGCGTCTCGTCGAAGCGGACGTCGCCGCGCGGCAGGTCGAGCTCCTCGAGATACGCCCGCACGGCCTCGCGCGGGATCCCGAGCACGCGCAACCCGGCGAGGGAGGAGGCCCGCTCGCGCTTCGAGAGCTTGCGGCCGTCCTCCCCGACGAGGAGCCCGTGGTGGACGTACTCCGGCGGCTCGGCGCCGAGCGCCCGGGCGATCGCCTCGTGGAGGTCCGTGCTCGGGAGGAGATCCTTGCCGCGGATGACGTGCGAGATGCGCAGATCGAGGTCGTCGACGACCGAGGCGAGGTGATACGTCGGACGGCCGTCCGGCCGCAGGAGCGTGACGCGCCCGAAGCGCACGGAGCCGTCCTCGTCGGGCGTGCCGATCGCCTGCGCGGCGGCGCGGTGGCGCTCCACGCGCTCGCTCTGGCGGACGGGCCCCTCGTCCCAGCCGATCCCGAGCCACTCGAGGTCGGCGAGGATCCCCTCCTCGGAGCCCGGGACGGCGCGCTCCGCGTCCGTGTCGTCGATCCGCAAGACGAGCGCGCCGCCCCGCTCGTCGGCGAAGCGGCGGTTGGCCACTGCGGTGAGGGCGCCGCCCAGGTGGAGCGACCCGGTCGGGCTCGGCGCGAAGCGCACCCGCACCATTGCGTCTCTAGGCCTTGGCGTTCTTCTTCAGGTCCCAGCCGGTCGTGACCGGCGGCTGCGGCTTGCCCTTCGCGTCAGCCGAGACGAATGCCGTCTCGACCTTGGCGAACGCGAGAGCGACCTGGTCGAGCGGCAGCTCCTCGTCGGAGCCGTCGATCTCGTAGGAGGTGATCGTGACGTCCGTGAGCTTGATCGTCAGGAACTCGATCTGGGCTTGCCCGGCCTTCCGGCAGGCGAGGACGGCGGTCTTCAGGTGCTGGCCCGTCGCGCAGGCCTGCCAGAGCTTCGGGGAGGCCTTGCTCGTCCGGGCGACGACGAGGAGATCCTCGAAGATCGCCTTCCCAGCGCCGCCTCCGCCCCCGGGCCCGGGCGACCCCGCGCGGCTCACACCCCAGCTGAACGCGAGCACGTCGATCTCGTCCTTGTGCTTGGCGTCGGTGCTCTCACCCGGGATCCCTTCGAGCTTGAGGAAGTACTCGACCGCCATTCGCCCGGACTGTACCGGGACGCGGTCGATCCGAGTGGCCCCTGGCGCCGTAAGTAACTAACGGCACAACTCGATCCAAGGGGGAATGTCGAATGCCGCACTTTCGTGCCAGCTTGCGGCGCGCGCTCCTCGCCGGAGCCACCGCAGCGCTCCTCGTCCTCCCGGCTCAGGCCGCGGCTGCACCGGACTTCGCGATCTCGCCGGGAGGCACGACGCGCGGTCTCGGCCAGTCGCTCGGGCTGGACTTCCGGGCTGGGATCCTCCGGGCCGCCTGGGGCGACGACAGTGCCGGGCTCAGCGGTAACCCCGACCCCGTATCTTCCGAGCTCGCCTTCGCGCGAGCCTCGGTGAGCGCGGACGGGTCGGTCACGGTTGCTGGGACCGTGAATGCAAGTCGGGCGCCTGGAGATCAGGCCGGTGCATCACTTGCGGTCAATCCCACGAACCTGCAGAACCTCGTCGCGTTGAGCGACGGGCAGGACGCAATCTGTTGCAGCGGCGCGACGTTCCGAGCCTGGAGCCTCGACGGTGGGACGACGTGGCAGGGGACGACCGACCTGCCCGGCGGCGTCAACGGCGGTGGGCCGCAGGTCGCGTTCGACTCCTTCGGCAACGCTTTCGTAGCGGTCATCGACCAGACCGTGTTCGACCGGCCGACGCTGCGGCTCTTTCTCAGCACGGACGGGGGCGTCACGTTCTCGCCGCTGCCGCTTCCGGCGAGTACGGAGCTCGACGCGGCTCCGAAGCTCGCCGTCGGGCCGGGTGCCGTCTGGGTCGCCTTCACGCGTTACGACGGCACCGCCCGGGTGGCGACCGCCTCCGCGCGCGTGACGGGGCTCGGACAGATCGGCGCCTTCACGATCCAGAAGGCGGCAGGCTCGCAGTTCGCCTCGCTCCCCGACATCGCACTCGGGCCGAACGGCGAGGCGCTCGTCGTCTACGAGTCGAGGCCGGTGAACGGCTTCGACGCGGTGCGGGCACAGCTCGACGCCGACGGTGCCGGCCCCGGCGGTTTCGGGCCGCCGTCCACGGTGGCGAACATCGCCGCATACGGGAGCGAGGCCCTGCCGAAGGTCGCCTACGACACGGACGGCGCGGCGCACGTTGTCTATCGGGACCAGGAGCTGCGGCCGAGCACGCAGGACGTTCTGCTCCAGTTCACGGACGACGGCGGCGTTACGTGGAGCGCCGCCCAACGGGTGAACGACGACGTCGCGTCGGCTACGCGCCGCGTGCCCGGCGTGACGGCCGAGGCCGGCGGCAGCCGCCTGGCCGTCGCCTGGTTCGACGAGCGGGACGGAGGCTTCCGCCTCCGCGGCCGGATCCTCGCGGGCGTCCAGGCGCCCGCGACCCCCATCAGCCCCATCGACCTCGCGGCCGTGGCGGTCTCGCAGACGGGGATCGACCTCTCGTGGGTCGACCGGAGCGGGAACGAGTCCGGGTTCGAGATCACGAGGACGGGGGGCGGGAGCACCCGCGTCCTCGCCGTCGGCCCGAACGTGACGTCGTTCTCCGACACGGGCCTGACGGAGAGCACCGAGTACACGTACGTCGCGCGAGCCGTGAACGCCGCCGGAAGGTCGACGTCGACGAACCTGGCGGTTGCGAAGACGCTGGCGACTCCGCCGCCCGCCCCGACGAACCTCACGGCCGTCGGGGGTGGATTCTCCCGCATCGACCTCGCGTGGAAGGCGAGCGCCCGGGCGGACGGCTACCACGTCTTCCAGTCCACGGACGGCGTGCAGTTCGCACAGGTCACGACCTCATTCAAGAACTCGGCGATGATCTTCGAGCTCGTGCCGGGGGTGACGTACTTCTTCAAGGTGCGCGCCTTCAACTCGGGCGGGATCTCCGGGTTCTCGAACGTGGCGAGCTCGACCACCCAGCTCGCGGCACCGACGGCGCCTGCGGGGCTGACCGCGGTTGCGACGTCCTCGTCGAGCATCAGGCTCGGCTGGGCCGACCGCTCGTCCAACGAGGACCGCTTCGAGGTGGAGGAGTCGCGGAACGGGAAGTCGTTCCGGCGGGTGGCCTCGGTCAACCCGAACACGACGTCGCTGACGCGCTTTGGCCTTCGCGCCGGAACGACGTACAGCTACCGCGTGCGCGCCTGCAACTCCGCCGGGTGCTCGGCGTACACGAACGTCGCCTCGGCGACGACCCCACGCTAGGCGGTCACGGGGAGCGCCGC
>JBOHAK010000508.1:0-3868 GCA_050697795.1 Gaiellaceae bacterium | reverse complement strand
CCCGGGGTCGAGTGCTGGCGGCTCGGAGGGGCGGCGCGGTGCGCCTCTCCGGGCCCGTTCTCTCCCGTCCCCGGTATCGCCTCCTGACTACGGCGCCCGGGCGCCGGCGGATTGCCTCGGGGCGGCCGCGAATGGCCCAGCCGGGCCTGCGAGCCTCGCCGGACGAGGAAGGCCGTCCTCGTGAGCTCGTCCACGTCCCGCTGAGGAGAGGTTGACTCTTCGCGCCCGCAGCCTCGGCCCTCCGCGCGCACGAGCGCCGCCGCCTGTAGTCCTCCCTACGCCGGGGTGTGGCAGACGGCCTCGACGTTGTTGCCGTCGGGGTCGAAGACGTAGGCGCCGTAGTAGTTCTCGTGGTAGTGCGGGCGCAGGCCGGGCGGGCCGTTGTCGCTTCCTCCTGCGGCGAGCGCGGCGGCGTGGAAGGCCTCCACCGTCTCGCGGTCGCGCGCGCGGAAGCAGACGTGGTTACCGGTGCCCGGGCCGTCGCGCCGCGAGACCCAGAAGTCGGGCCCGGCGTTGCCGGCCTGGAAGCCGACGTGCTCCTCCCACTCCATGAAGACCCGGTAGCCGAGCGGCTCGAGCGCCTCGGCGTAGAACGCCTTGGCGGCGGGGAGGTCGCGCACGTTCAGGCCGACGTGGTCGATCATCGCCCCGGCTACGCTACCTGGCCGCCCGCCGGGCCCGCGAGACTACGCGCGTGCCGCTCTCAGCCTTCGTCCTCGCGCTCGCGGCGGCCTTCGTCCACGCGCTCTGGAACCTCCTGCTGGCGCGCGCCCGCGATCCCGAGGCGGCGGCGGCGGTCGCGCTCGTCACGGGCGTCGTCGTCTTCGCTCCCGTCGCTGCGCTGACGTGGGAGATCGAGGCCGAGGCGTGGCCGTACCTCGTCGCCACCTCGTTCCTGGAGCTCCTCTACATCGCGCTCCTCGGCGCCGCGTACCGGCGGGCGGAGCTCTCGGTCGTCTACCCGCTCGCCCGCGGGGTTGCCCCGGTCCTCGTGCTCGCCGTCGGCGTCGCAGCGCTCGGCGCGGGGACGTCCGGCGCCCAGGCGGCAGGCGTCTGCCTCGTCGGCCTCGGCGTCCTCCTCGTGCGCGGCCTGGGGCGCCCGGCCGACTCTGCGGGCGTCCTCTTCGGGCTCGCCATCGCGTGCTCCATCGCCGCGTACACCCTCGTGGACGACGAGGGAATCCGCTATGCGAACGCGATCACGTACCTCGAGCTCGCGCTCGTCCTGCCCGCCGCCGGCTACGCGGCGGGGATCGTCCTCTTCAAGGGACGAGCGGCGCTCCGCGCGGAGGTGCGGCCGGCCTCGCTCGCCGCCGGGGTCGCGGTCTTCGTGGCCTACGCGCTCGTCCTCGCCGCGCTGGCGCGGGCCGAGGCCGCGCCCGTCGCCGCCGTGCGCGAGACGAGCGTCGTCATCGCCACGGCCGGCGCGGCGCTGCTCCTGCGGGAGCGGGTGGGGCCCGGTCGCCTGGCGGGGGCGGTGCTTGTGGCGGCTGGGGTCGCCCTCCTCGGGTTCTAGCCCTGCAGCCAGAGGGCGAGCGCGGCCAGCGAGCTGGCGTCGGAGAGCTCGCCGATGACGCCGCGGAGGGGGAGGCGGTCGACCTCGAGGTCCGCCTCGTCCTCCATGGGCGACGCCCGGCCGATCTGGACGAGGTCGGTGGCCTCGAAGGCGTGCACGTACTCCGTCGTGTCGTCCGGCGCGGCCCAGAACGTGCCGAGCTCGCGCCACGCGCCGGCCGCGAGGCCGCACTCCTCGAGGAGCTCCCGCGAGGCCGCCTCCTCCGGCGTCTCGCCGGGATCCAGCGAGCCGCCCGGGAGCTCGAGCGTGACCCCGTTCGCGCCCGCCCGGGTCTGGCGTACGACGACGATCTCGCTGCCGTCGACCGCGACGACGATCACCGAGTCGGGCTTCTGGAGGACGGTCACGGCGCCGAAGTCTAGGAGGGTCTGGCGGAACGTTGCTCGGCACAGACCACGTTTCGTCAAGCCCTCCTCAGGCGCCGTGACCGCCGTTCCTACGTCGCGAGGGGCCGCCTGCGCCGCCGCAGGACGAGCGCGAGGCCCGCCGCGCCTGCGAGCAGGAGGGCGCCGAGGCCACCGGCGAGGGCCCACGGAGCCGAGCCGTCGTCCTGGAGAGCGGCCGGGGCAGGCGCGGGCTGCGAAGGCTCGCTCAGCCGGAGGGTCTCCGCGTCGATGACCGCGACGGTCTCCGCGCCCGCCACGATCCGGACCTCCGCGCCGCCGCCGGCGACCGCAAGGCGGACGTCCATGAGGTCGGTGCGCCCGGCGAGCGCCTCCACGTCGATGCAGGCGGCCGTGCCCTCCGCGGTGTCGAGGGCGTGGACGAACGGATGACCGCCGGCGCCGTCGTACAGCGTGTAGGCCCAGCGGCCGTCGGGGCTCACGGCCCGCGTGACCGGGTAGCCGCGCATGGCCTTGCCGAAGATCTTCGGGTCGACGACCGGCTCGGGCAGGAGGCGCCCGCGGTCGAGGTCGTACCCGCGCACGACGTAGCGCGTCGGGTCGCGCGGGTCCACGTACTGGACGAGGTAGAGGAGCGACCCGTCAGGCGAGAGCGCGTCGAAGCTGAAGTCGCCGGCGAGCGTGATGGACTCGCGCAGGCGCAGCCGCGCCGTCCCGAGGACGGCGAGGGCGGTCTCCCTCCGCGGGAAGCCGGTCCGCGGACGGATGAGGACGAGCGTCCCACCGTCGGCCGACAGGCCGGCCGCGGAGCCGTCGAGCGCCACGGCCGGGATCGTGAAGCGGCCGTCGAGGAGGCGCGTCCCGAACACGCGGCCGCCGGCCTGCTCGACGCGCGCGACGAGCGTGTTCGGCCCGGCGCGGAGCGCCACGTAGCGGACGTCGTCGGCCGGCCGGGTCACACCGGACGGCCCGACCTCGACGCCGCCGACCGGCAGCCCGTCCGCGCCTGCCTGCCCGGCCACCGCTCCTGCGGCGACCAGCACGGCGATCGTGACTCGGAGACCTCGCATCGGATCCTCCTCGGCTCGCTTCTGCCTGCGGTACGCCGCCCGGGGCCCGGAAGGTCCGCCGACCGGGGGCCCACCTAGCCTGTCGGCGTGTCCAGGCCGCGCGCCCGGGAGCTCGGAGTCGTCGTCGGCACCCTGCCGCCCGGGCCGCGGAACGCGATCACGGACGTCCCGGGTGTCCGCGTCGGCCATGCGACGATCGTGGAGGGCGACGCGGTGCGCACGGGCGTCACGGTCGTCCTCCCGCACGAGGGGAACGCATGGTCGGAGCCCGTCTTCGCCGGCCCGCACCGCCTGAACGGCAACGGCGAGCTCACCGGGCTCGAGTGGATCCGGGAGTCGGGGCTCCTCACCTCGCCGATCGGGCTCACGAACACCAACTCGGTCGGCGTCGTCCGCGACGCCCTGATCGCGGCCGAGGTCGAGGAGCGCGACGACGACTTCTGGAGCCTGCCGGTCGTAGGCGAGACCTGGGACGGCGTCCTGAACGACGTCTCCGGGATGCACGTCCGGCCCGAGCACGTCCGCGCCGCGCTCGCGTCCGCAGCCGCCGGCCCGGTCGCCGAGGGCAACGTCGGGGGCGGCACCGGGATGATCTGTCACGGCTTCAAGGGCGGCATCGGCACGGCGTCGCGCGCCGTCGAGGCGGTGGGCGGCCACGTCGTCGGCGTGCTCGTGCAGGCCAACTACGGCCGGCGGGAGCGGCTGCGCGTGGACGGCGTCCCGGTCGGGGCGGCGATCCCAGCCTCCGAGGTGCCGCTTCCGGGCGGGCCCGGGGCGGCGCCGGGCGGCTCGATCATCGTCCTCGTGGCAACGAGCGCACCGCTCCTCCCCGACCAGTGCAGGCGGCTCGCCCAGCGCGCCGGGCTCGGGATCGCGCG
>JBOHAK010000507.1:0-7499 GCA_050697795.1 Gaiellaceae bacterium | reverse complement strand
GTACGACGACGAGGCGCACGAGCACGAGTTCGAGACGGACGCGGTCGTCCTCGTGACGCAGCGCCGCTCGAACGAGGCGCTCTACCGCGAGCTCAAGGACGACGTCGGGATGGAGGCGCTCGAAGCGGAGGGCATCACCGGCCTCTACCGGATCGGAGACTGCGAGGCCCCGCGCCTCGTCGCCGACTGCATCTTCTCGGGCCACCGGCTCGCGCGCGAGATCGACTCGGAGAACCCGGAGACACCGCTGCCCTTCAAGCGCGAGCGCCGGGTGATCGAGCGGGAGGCGATCGCGGTCTGACCGTCGTCGGCGCGCGATGAAGATCGTCGTCTGCGTCAAGCAGATCGCGGCTCTCGGGGACGAGGTCGAGTTCACCGAGGACGAACGGGACGTCGATCCCGACTATCTCGACCACGCGCTCAACGAGTGGGACTCCTACGCGACGGAGGAGGCGCTGCGCGTGCGGGAGGCAGGCGGCGACGGCGAGGTCGTCGTCGTCACGGTCGGGGACGACGAGGCCGAGGAGGCCATGCGCCGCGCGCTCGCGATGGGCGCCGACCGCGGCGTGCGGGTCTGGTCGGACGGGCTCGCGGGCGCCGACCCGATCACCGTGGCGCGCGCGCTCGCGGACGTCGTCCGGGCGGAGAGCCCCGACCTCGTCCTCACCGGGGTCCAGTCGAGCGACGCCGTGCAGGCGGCGACCGGCACGGCCCTGGCCGAGCTGCTCGGGCTGCCCCGCGTCGCCGTCGTCACGAAGCTCGAGCTGGGGAGCGGGACGGCGACGGTCCACCGCGAGCTCGAGGGCGGCCTCGTCGACGTGGTCGAGGTGGACACGCCCTGCCTCCTCACGATCCAGACCGGGATCAACGAGCCGCGCTACGCGACCCTGCGCGCGATCAAGCAGGCCGAGCAGAAGGAGATCGATGTCCGCGAGCCAGGCGACCTGGGCGCGCCGGCGGCGCGGGTGCGCCGCATGTTCGTCCCGCCCCGCGGCGAGGGCGCCAAGATGCTCGACGGCGACGCGGCCGCGATCGCGTCGCGGATCAAGGAGCTCGTCGGGGAGAAGATGAAGTGAAAGCACTCGTCGTGGCCGAGCACGTGCGCGGCGAGCTGCGCCCGGTCGCGCTCGAGCTCGTCTCGGCGGCCCGCGAGCTCGGCGGCCCCGTCGAGGTGGCTGTGATCGCCTCCGACCCCTCGGCCCTGACGGATGCTGTGAACGTCGAGGCCGTGGACGAGATCCTCACCGTCCGAGTCGACCAGGAGGCATTCGAGAACGACGTCTACCAGGAGGCGGTCGAGACGCTCGTCCAGGAGCGCGGTCCGAGCGCGGTGCTGATGGGGTTCACGGTGGACTCGATGGGCTACGCGCCCGCCCTCGCCGCCAAGCTCGGCCTCGGATTCGCCTCCGACGTCCTCGCCCTGCGCGAGGAGGGCGGCGAGATCGTTGCCGAGCGCTCCTACTACGGGGCCAAGGTGAACGCCGAAGTCGAGTTCCCGGGCCACGACCGCGTCGTGCTCCTCATCCGTCCCACCTCGTGGCAGCCCGCCGGCGGCATGGGGAGCGCGACCGTCACCGAGGTCGCCGTTTCGGCCGCCACCTCTCGAGCCCGCCACCGCGACTGGGTCGAGGTGCAGGCGGGCGACGTGGACATCACGACCGCCGACTTCCTCCTCTCGGTCGGGCGCGGCGTCGGGGAGAAGGAGAACCTCGAGCAGTTCGAGGAGCTGGCCGGGCGCATGGGCGCGACCCTGTCCGTCTCACGGCCCCTCGTCGACGCCGGCTGGATGCCGAACTCGCGCCAGGTGGGCCAGTCCGGCAAGACGGTCAAGCCGAAGGTCTACATCGCGCTCGGGATCTCGGGCGCCGTCCAGCACCTCGCCGGGATGAAGACGAGCGGCACGATCATTGCCGTCAACTCCGATCCGGAGGCGGCGATCTTCAACGTCGCCCACTACGGCGCCGTGGCCGACCTCTTCGAGGTGGCGGACGAGCTGGACAAGCTCTATTGACGCCGATCCTGCTCGGGGCCGAGAAGACCCGCGAGACGTTCGCGGGTCTCGAGACCTGGCAGATCGTCCTCTGGTACGGCCTGATCGCCCTCTCCGTCGCGATCTTCGCGTGGGGGGTCGCGCGCCTCGTCCTCAAGTACCGCCGCGGGCGGCCCGGCCAGCAGCCGATCGGACAACCGCTGGAGCGGGCCGTCCGCACGGCGCGCATAGTCGCGACGCACGCCTGGATCCGCCGCCGCGAGCCGCTCTCCGGGCTCGCGCACCTGCTCGTCTTCTACGGGTTCGTGGTCCTCTTCATCGGGACGGCGATCCTGGCCTTCGAGGACGACTTCGCCGAGCCGGTGCTCGGCTTCGACTTCTGGCGCGGCTGGTTCTACCTCGGGTACTCCCTCTTCCTGGACGTCTTCGGCGCCGCGCTCGTGCTCGGCCTCTCGATCTTCGCCGTCAAGCGCGGCATCCTGCGGCCGTTCCGGCTCTCGTACTGGCGCCCCGCCGAGGCGGCTCCGCCGCTCGCCGGCGAGGCGAAGGTCTACCGCATCGGCGACTGGGCGTTCCTCGGCAGCCTCTTCTTCCTCGCCCTCACCGGCTTTCTCCTGGAGGCCTTCCGCATCGCCGCCGACGACCCGGACTTCGAGGTCTGGGCGCCCTTCGGCTGGCTGCTCGGCCATGCCTTCATCGGCCTCGGCTTCGAGGACGCCGCCGCGGACGACGCCCGCCTCGCCACCTGGTGGGTGCACGGCGTCGTCGCGCTCTTCTGGGTGTCCTCGATCCCGTTCACGAAGGCCGTGCACATGCTGGCCGGACCGGCCGGCGTCGCCGTCACCGACAAGCACGCGGGCCGCACCCTGGCGCCCCTGCCCGCCGACGCGAAGTCGGAGGAGGTCGGCTACGCCACGATCGACGCGCTCGCGCCCAAGCACCTCCTCGACCTCGACGCCTGCACGAAGTGCGGCAAGTGCCACGCGGCCTGCCCCGCCACCGCCACGGGCTATCCCCTCTCGCCGCGCGACCTCGTGCTCGACCTGCGCGAGGTGGCGGAGGGCGCGCTCGGAAACCGCGCCGCGCTCGGCATCGCGCCCCGCTTCCCGGAGCACGCGCAGATCCTAGGGACGATCAAGCCGGAGACGCTCTGGTCCTGCATGCAGTGCATGGCCTGCGTCGAGATCTGCCCGGTCGGCATCGAGCACGTCCCGATCATCAACCACATGCGGCGGGCGCTCGTCGAGCGCGGCGAGATGGACGGCCAGCTCCAGCAGACGTTCGAGACGATCTACACGTCGGGCAACTCGTTCGGCGAGTCCAAGCGCAAGCGCGCCCGGTGGGCCCGCGCGCTCGACTTCGAGGTGAAGGATGCGCGCCAGGGGCCCGCGGACATCCTCTGGTTCGTGGGCGACTACGCCTCCTTCGACCCGCGCAACCAGCGCGCCTCGCAGGCGCTCGCGCGGATCCTGCGGGCGGCCGGCGTCGACTTCGGCATCCTCCACGACGGCGAGCGGACGGCGGGCAACGACGTCCGCCGCGCCGGCGAGGAGGGGCTCTGGACGTCGCTCGCCGAGGAGAACGTCGCCACGATCTCGGGCTGCCGCTTCGACCGCATCCTCACGTCGGACCCGCACTCCTACAACACGCTCAAGAACGAGTATCCGCAGCTCGGCGGGAGCTGGACGGTCCTCCACCACTCCGAGCTCCTCCTCGAGCTGCTCGAGGCCGGCCGCCTCTCGGCGCGCAAGGGCCTCGGCTACCGGGTGACCTACCACGACCCCTGCGCGCTCGGCCGCTTCAACGGCGTCTACGACGAGCCGCGCGCCGTGCTCGAGGCGCTTGGCTGCGAGCTCGTCGAGATGCCGCGGAACCGGGACAACTCGTTCTGCTGCGGGGCGGGCGGGGGCCGGATCTGGATGCAGGAGCTCCGCACCGAGGGGGCGCAGCGGCCGAGCGAGTCGAGGATCGACGAGGCCGTCGCGCTCGGCGCCGTGGACTACTTCGTCGTCGCCTGCCCCAAGGACGTGACCATGTACGAGGACGCGATCAAGACGTCCGGCCACCAGGGCGAGATCGAGCTGCGCGAGCTGTCCGAGCTCACGCTCGAGGCCCTCGATCTCGGTCTCGACGGAAAGGAGAGCCCGTGAGCAAGGAGACCGCCTTCTACCCGCGCCTGAAGGGCTTGACCGACGAGTGGATGGACCTGTTCGGCTACTGGGCCCCGACCGAGGTGACCGACACGCAGGAGGAGTACCGCGCCGTGCGCGAGACGGCCGGCCTCATGGACTTCACGATGCTCCGCAAGGTCGACCTCGACGGCGAAGGCGCGCTCGACCTCGTCAACTCGATCGTCACGCGCGACGTCTCGACGCTCACGCCGGGGCGGATCGCGTACGGCGCCCTCACCGACGAGACCGGCAAGATGGTCGACGACTGCACGACCATGATGCGTGCGGCCGACCGCGTGCGCTTCTGCGGTGCCAACGACCGCGACTACGAGATCTTCTCGGCGGCCGCCGAGGGCAGCGGGATCGCGGTGCGCGAGCTCACGGACGACATGCCGCACCTCTGCCTCCAGGGACCGCGCAGCCGCGAGCTCCTCCAGGGACTGACGGACGCGGACCTCTCGAACGCCGCCTTCCCGTACTACACGTTCCGGGAGGACGTCGAGATCGCGGGCATCCCGATCTTCATGACGCGTCTCGGCTACACCGCCGAGCTCGGCTTCGAGCTCTGGGTCGACCGCGGCCGCGCGCTCGAGCTCTGGGACACGCTCCTCGAAGCCGGCGAGCCGCAGGGGATGAAGGTGATCGGCATGGTCGCGCTCGACCTCTTCCGCATCGAGGGCGGCTTCATCATCGGCGGCGTCGAGTACGACCCGACCGTCTCCCCGTACGAGTGCGGGCTCGGCTGGTCGGTCGACCTCGACAAGGGCGACTTCCAGGGGAAGACGGGGCTCGAGCGCGACCGCGAGGCGACGAACCTTCGCCTCACGAGCGTCGTGCTCGAGGGCGGCGGCGACGAGGCGAGCGGCGCGTCCCTCTGGGCCGACGAGGAGGAGGTTGGCATCGTCACCCAGGCGGTCGTGTCGCCCTACTTGGGCGGCAAGACGCTCGGCCTGGCGAAGATCCGCCAGGAGCTGAGGGACCCCGGGCGCGCGGTGATCGCCCAGATCGGAGACGGGCAGGTCGCGGGCGAGGTCGTCAGCCATCCGGTCTACGACCCCGAGCGGAGGCGCGCGAAGGAGAGCTGACGGCATGTGCGCTTCGGCACGACTAGACTGACCGAGCCGGTGCCGATCGTCGACGTCATGAGCACGCGCCTCGTGCAGGTCGAGCCAGGCGCGACCGTGCGCCAGGCGGCCCGGCGCATGACGGAGGAAGGGGTCGGCTCCGTGGCGGTGTGCGAGGGCTCGCGGCTCGCCGGCATCTTCACCGAGCGCGACGTCCTCCGGCTCGCGGCCGCCGGGACCGACCTGGACGCGACCCCCGTCGAGGACGAGATGACGCGCGCCCTCGTGACCGTGTCGGCGGACGACGACATCGTCGCCGCCGCCCGGATCATGGGCGAGCGGAGGATCCGTCATCTCCCGGTCGTCCAGGGCGAGAACCTCCTCGGCGTCGTCGGGATCCGCGACGTCCTGGGGGCGCTCGCGGAGCGCCTCTGGCGCACCCGGGACGAGGACACCCGCGAGACCGTGCACGAGCTGCTCGGCCGTCGCCGGTAGAGGAGCCACGCCCTCGCGAAGCCGGACTTGACATCCGGACCGATATTTAGTCGAATGACTTAGTCGTTTGACTAAGGAGGTAACGCGATGAATACCCCGGCGTCGTTTCACGCTTCTCCCCGGGAGGCTCTTCAGGCGCCGCAGGAGGAGCTCCTGTACGTCGCCTGTCTGCACGAGGGCACGGGTGTCGACGCTCCCGACTTCCTCGCCGTCGTCGACGCGAAGGACGGCCGCATCGTCCACGAGACCCCGATGCCGAACGTCGGCGACGAGCTGCACCACTACGGCTGGAACCGGTGCAGCTCCGCCTGCCACGGCCCCGATCGCTCCCATCTGATCATGCCGGGGTTCCGTTCGTCCCGCGTCCACGTCGTCAACGTGGCGGAAGACCCGCGCCGGCCGACGATCGAGAAGGTCATCGAGCCGGAGGAGCTCGTGGCGAAGACGGGCCTGTCGCGGCCGCACACGGTCCACTGCATGCCGGGCGACAACGTCGTGATGAGCATGCTCGGCGACGCGCACGGGAACGCGGCGGGCGGCTTCGCCGTCCTCGACGCCAAGACCTTCGAGGTCAAGGGGCGCTGGGAGAACGGCGGCGAGCGCCCACCCTTCAACTACGACTTCTGGTACCAGCCGCGACAGAACACGCTCGTCTCCAGCGAGTTCGCCGAGCCGAATGCCTACGAGCCCGGGTTCGACCTCGCCGACGTGCAGGCGGGCCGCTACGGACGGCAGCTGCACTTCTGGAACCTCGAGGAGCGCACGCTCGAGCAGACGATCGACCTCGGCGAGCAGGGGCTCGTGCCCCTCGAGCTTCGCTTCCTGCACGACCCGGACGCCGTGCAGGGCTTCGTCGGCGCGGCACTGTCGAGCGTCGTCTGGCGCTTCTCGAAGAACGGCTCCTGGCAGGCCGAGCCCGCGATCGCCACCGAGGCGGTCGAGCTCGAGGGCTGGCCCTTCCCCGTGCCCGCGCTGATCACCGACCTCGTCCTCTCCATGGACGACAAGGCGCTCTACTTCTCGAACTGGCTCCACGGCGATCTGCGCCGCTACGACGTCTCCGATCCCGCGAATCCGAAGCTGACGGGACAGCTCTGGCTCGGCGGGCTCCTGGACAAGCCGAGCGACGCCGGCCGCGACCTGAACGGCGGGCCGCAGATGCTCCAGCTCTCGCTCGACGGGCGGCGGCTCTACGTGACGAACTCGCTCCTCTCGACCTGGGACAACCAGTTCTACCCGGAGCTCCGCTCGTGGCTCCTCAAGGTCGACATCGGCGAGGACGGCTCCATGGAGGTCGACGCGGACTTCTTCGTCGACTTCCACGACCGCCCGGGCGGGCCCGCACGCGCCCACGAGGTGCGCCTCCAGGGCGGCGACTGCACGACGGAGATCTTCCAGTGATCTTTGGCCACCACGGCTTCGGCGAGGAGGTCATCCTCGGCTCGCTCGCGGCAGGTGGGACGACCGCTGCGACCGGCGTCCTGCTGTTCGGGCGGGCTAAGGTCCACGCGGTCTTGCGGTGGCTGCGCAACAGGTAACCCGGGCACAACCGGAGGAGGCGCTCCTCGATGCGGCGGAGCGCCTCCTCCTCAGCGTCGGCCACGCCGGCATCACGACCCGTCGCCTGGCAGAGGAGGCGAAGGTCAATCACGGGCTCGTCCACTACTACTTCGGCTCCATGGAGAACCTGCTCCTGCGTGTGCTCGAGCGGTTCACCGAGCGACTCACCGCCCGTCAGCGGGCGATGTACGCCGACCCCGACCTCCCATTCGTCGAGAA
>JBOHAK010000506.1:0-8609 GCA_050697795.1 Gaiellaceae bacterium | reverse complement strand
GGGCGGCCCGCAGCGAAGAGGCGCAACGCCTCCTTGGACCGGGATCGCGCCTCTCTGAGCGGCGGGGGTGGGATTCGAACCCACGAGACGGCTCAGCACCGTCTAGCGGTTTTCAAGACCGCCCCTTTCGGCCGCTCGGGCACCCCGCCCGCGGAGGAGTCTAGCCCGGCTCAGTCGCCGGGCTCGATGCGGGCCGGGGCGCCGAACCCGACGAGCGCCTCCGGCACCGCCACGGCGCCACCCTCGTCCTGGAAGTTCTCCAGCACGGCGATCATCGCTCGCGCCGTCACGGCCGTGCCGTTCAGCGTGTGGACGAACTCGAGGCCCTGGTCGGCGCGGAAGCGGATGTCGAGCCGGCGCGACTGGTAGTCCGTCGTGTTCGAGGTCGACGTGATCTCGCGGTAGCGGCCCTGGCCCGGGAACCAGGCCTCGATGTCGTACTTCTTGGAGGCCGAGGCGCCCAGGTCGCCGGCGGCGATGTTCACGACGCGGTAGGGGAGCCCGAGCTCGGCGACGAGCTCCTCCTCGACGGCGAGCAGGCGGTCGTGCTCCTCCGGCGAGCTCTCCGGCAGGCAGAAGACGAACATCTCGACCTTGTCGAACTGGTGGACGCGGAACATGCCGCGCGTGTCCTTGCCGGCCGCGCCGGCCTCGCGCCGGAAGCACGTCGAGTAGCCCGCGTAGCGGAGCGGCAGGTCGCCGCCGTCGAGCACCTCGCCGGTGTGGAAGCCGGCCAGCGCGACCTCGGACGTCCCCGTCAGGTAGAGCTCGTCGCGCTCGACGCTGTAGATGTTGACCTCGTCGGTGGGGAGGAAGCCGGTGCCGTGCATGGCCTCCTCGCGCACGAGCACCGGTGGGAGCATCGGCGTGAACCCCTTCGCGAGCAGCCGGTCGAGCGCGAAGCGGTAGAGCGCCAGCTCGAGGAGCGCCGCGGCGCCGACGCGGTAGACGAAGCGTGAGCCCGAAACCTTCGCGGCGCGCTCGGTCTCGATGCGGGCGAGCTCCAGGTGGTCGCGGGGCTCGAAGGGGAACGCGGGCTGCTCGCCGACTCGGCGGAGCTCCTCGGCGTCGTCGTCCGTGAAGCCGTCGGGGGCGCTCGCGTCCGGGGGCGCCGGCACGCGGTCGAGGAGCTCGGCGCGGCGCCGCTCGGCGGCCGCCAGTTCCTCCTCGGCGCCCTGGAGCTCCGCCTTCACGGCCTTCAGCTCCTCGATCTGCTCGGGCGTCGGCTTCCCCTTGAGCTTCGTCTTCGCGCGGAGCTCGTCCACCCGGGGAACGAGCGCGAGCCAGGCGCGGTCGGCCTCCATGAGCGCGTCGAAGTCCTGCTCGGCGCCCTTGCGCGCGAGTGCCGTGCGGTAGGCGTCCGTGTCCGCGCGCGCCGCCCTGATGTCGATCATGCCCGGGAGTCTAGGTAGGCCTCGATGACCTGGGCAACGCCCTCCTCGGCTGCAGAGGGGCAGACCCAGTCGGCCACGGCGAGCACCCGCTCGTGCGCGTTCGCCACGGCGACGCCGAAGCCGGCCCACTCGAGCAGCTCGACGTCGTTCTCGCCGTCCCCGAAGGCGACGGTGCGCTCGGCCGTGAAGCCCAGGTGCTCGGCGAGGAAGGCCAGGCCCGAGGCCTTCGTGACCTCCGGGCTCGCGAGCTCGAGGAAGTACGGCAGCGATTTCGAGATGTAGAGCCGCCCGTCGAAGCGGGCCTTCAGGCGCGCTTCGAGCCCGTCGAGCACGGTGGAGTCCTCGATCGTGACGAGCTTTGTCGGCGGCTCTGAGAGCCACTCGAGCAGGTCGCCGACCGGGTGGAGCGGCAGCCGCTGGAACGATGCGTAGCGCTCCGCCTCGGGCGTCACCTCGGCGACGTAGAGCTCGTCGCCGACGTAGCAGTTGACGTGGAACTCCTCGTCCTGGAGGGCGGCGATCGCCTCGCGTGCCAGCTCGAGCGGGATCGGCTCGTGGCGCAGGAAGCGGCCCGTCTCGGGCTCGGCGACCACCGCGCCCTGATAGCAGATCACCGGGTCGTCGAGGCCGGCTTCCTCGAGGTAGGGCCGGACGGAGCGGAACATGCGGCCCGTGACGACGATCACCCGCAGACCGGCCGCCTGGGCGCGCGCGATCGCCTCGCGCGTCCGCGGGCGCAGGAGGCCGTCCTCCCAGATGAGCGTGCGATCGAGGTCGCAGGCGAGGACGTCCACCTCGCGCGGGAATTGCTGCGGCAGCCTCAGGCTCAGCGCGACTGCGTCACGTAGGCGGCGACGTCGGCGATCTCCTGCTCGGAGAGCTGGCCCTCGAACGCCGGCATGCCGCCGCCGCCGGTCCTGATCTGCTCGGCCGCTGCCTCGAAGTCGACGCTCGACTCGTCGAGGTCCGGCCCGATCGTCCCCGTGGAGCCCGCGTCGGCGAACGTGTGGCAGCTCCCGCAGCCGGCCGATGCGTAGACCTCCTTGCCTGCAGCTACGTCCCCCTCGCCGCCGCCTCCGTCTCCGCCGTCGCCACCTCCGCCGGTCTCGGCCGGGACGGTGCCCTCTACGGTCGCGGGCTCGGGGGAGGTCTCGTCTTCGCCGCCGCAGCCGGCCGCCACGGCGAGCGTGAGAACGGCGAGGGCGAGGACGAGGATGCGCGCCATCGGGGCGAGAGCATACCCGCGGCCGTGGCGACGTAACACGCGGTGCCGACGAGGAGGACGTCGGTCGGAGAATCGTTCACGACCAGCGAGGCGGCGATCGCCGCCGCCAGCGCAAGCGGGACGGCGCGCGCGGCGAGCGGCTCGGGGCGCCGGAGCAGGCGGACGACCAGCACGGCGAACAGGGTGAGCAGGCCCGCGGCGACGAGGGCGACGTACCACTCGGAGGTCGCGCGCTCCCAGGAGAGCTCGACGCGCTCCGCCAGGTCGTCCGCCAAGCCGCCGGGGCCGTGCTCGAGCGCCCGGGTGACGTGGCTCGAGCTGCCCGTGGCCGCGTCGAGCGCGACGAGCCCGAGCGCAAGGACGAGCGCGACGGCGACTGCGAGGGCCAGAGCTCGCGGCTCGCCCCCGGCCAGCAGGACCGCGAGAACCGCGAGCCCGGCCGCGAGCACGAGAGCGCCGCCGCCATCCGCCCCGAAGCGGTTTCCGGCCACGGTCACGAAGGCCAGGAGCGCGCTCGCTCCATACCCGAGCCAGCCCAGCCGCGTCCAGAGGAGCGCCGCGCCGGCGAGCGCAGGGACGAGCAGCAGCGTCTCGAGCAGGTTGGACAGCCCGTAGTAGCGCGAGTTCTGGGTCGGGCCGAAGGGCGAGAGCGCGACCGTCGTCCCGTCGACGCCGAGCGCGATCAGGTAGGCGGCGAGCACCCCCGCGAGGACGACGCCGAGCGCGAACGGCGTCGCGAGCGCGCGGGCGAGGAGCGGCCCGCCCAGGGCGACGGCGAGCCCGAGGACGACGAGGACGGTCCAGAAGCCCGACACGCCCACGACGCCGAGGAGGAGGTTGGCGAGGAGCGCGGCGGCGAGCCCGGGCACGGCGGCAGCCGGCAGCATCAGCGCGAGCGCGACGACGAGCGCGCACACGAGGATCGTGGCCGGCAGGCGTACGCCGTTCAACTCGTCGATCCGCTCGTCGAGCGAGCGCAGCTTGGCCGCCGCGTCGTCCGCCGGCTCGGACCCGAGCGCGCCGTCGCGGTCGAGGGCGGTCGGTGCGATGTCGACGATCGAGACCAGCCCGGGGATCCTCGTCTCGTCCGACGTGAGCAGGCCCTCGTAGCCGGGGCCGACGACGACGACGGCGTAGCGGCGGTCGTTCGGCTGCAGGCCACCCTCCGGCAGCCCGACGTAGATCGCCGGCCCGTCCGCGCTCCCGAGCGCGCCGCTTGTCGTCTCGAGGAGCGGCGGGCCGGTCGGGCCGCCGCCGCGCAGCGAGTTCCGCACCTCGCCTCGGACGAGCGAGGCCTCCGCGAGCGCCCGGCTCGTCTCCGGGCCTGCGCCCGGGTTCAGGAGCCCGACGGCGCCGAGCTCCTCCGCCTCCTCCAGGTTCTCGAGCGTGAGCCCGGGAACCACGACCACCTCGAACGTCGTAGCCTGCGCCGCGCCGGCCATGAGCGCCAGGAACGCAAGAGCGAGCGCCGCCGTCCGGGCCATGCCTGGAACTCTAGGCGCGCTCGGACGCGGGGAGGCGCTGGCCGCCGCGCTTCTGGCGCTCGTCGTCGCGCTCGCGCTCCTCGCGCTCGGCCCGCCGCCCGGCGACCTGCCGGCGCACCTCTACCGCACGGCCCTCGTCGAGGACGGCGTCTTCGTCTGGGACACGTTCTGGTACGCCGGCCACTATCCGCTCCTCACCTACAGCCCGCTCTACTACTTCGCTGCCGCGCTCGTCGGGAACGACATCGTCGTCCTCGTCTCGGTGGTCGCCGCGGCGGCGCTCTTCGCAACGTTGGTGGAGCGGGAGTGGGGAGAGCCCGCGCGCTGGCCGGCCCGCGCCTTCGCCGTCGTCGCCTGCGCGCCGCTCTTCACCGGGACGTATCCCTACGCCGCGGGCCTCGCCGCGGGGCTGGGGGCGCTCGTCGCGCTCCAGCGCGGCCGCGCGTGGGTGGCGGTCGTGCTCGCCGCCGTCACGGCGGGCCTCTCGCCACTCGCCTTCCTCTTCCTCTGCCTCACGGCCGTCGCGGCCTTCCTCGCGGGCCGGCGACGGCTCAACCGGCCCACGCTCACCGTCGGCGGCGCGCTCGTCCTCATCGGGCTTCTCCAGGGCGCCCTCCTGCTCCTCTACCGCTACGAGTCGGAGTACCCGTTCTTCCGCCTCTCGGAGCTCCTGGCGCTGGTCGTGCTCGCGGCTTCCTGCGCCGCGCTGGCGCTGCGCGGCGAGGGAGGGCGCGTGGTCGCGCTCCTCTTCGGGCTCTGGGCGCTCGCGGCCGCGGTCGCGTTCCTCGTCCCGTCGCCGATCGGCGAGAACGTCACCCGCCTGCGCGGGATCGTGCTGCCGCTCGCCCTGCTCGCCGCCGCGATCGCAGCGTGGCGCCCGCGCCCGCTGGTCGTCTTCGCGGTGGGAGGCGCGCTCGCCTACACGCTCGTCCCGTACGTCGGAGCCGCACTGCATCGGACGGATACGCGCTCGGCGGACGCGGCGTTCTGGGAGCCGGCGCTCTCCCTCCTCGCCCAGCGCTGGAGCCCCGACTACCGGGTCGAGGTCGTGCCGACGGGCGACCACTGGGAGGCCTACTGGGTGCCGCGCGCCGGGTTTCCGCTTGCCCGCGGCTGGTACCGCCAGCTCGACATCGCCGGCAACCCGCTCTTCTACGAGGCGCCGCTCGGGCAGGAGGAGTACGAGGCCTGGCTCCGGCGTCTCGGCGTCCGCTACGTCCTCCTCGCGGACACGCAGCTCGGCCGCGTGGGCGAGGAGCGCGAGGCCGAGCTCCTGCGCTCCGGCAGCTCGGGCCTGCTCGAGATCGCGCGCGCAGGAGAGGTGACGCTGTACGAGCTCCCGGAGCCGACGGCGATCCTCACGGGGCCCGGCCAGGCGCGCCTCACCGCGCTGGAGCACGACCGCGTGGCCGGGGAGCTCGGCGCTCCGGGGAGCTACCGGCTCGCAGTCCGCTGGACCCCGACGTGGCGCGTCGAGGCGGGCGACGTCTGCCTGGAGGAGGCCCCGGACGGCATGACGCGTGTCGTGGCCGCGGCGGCCGGCGCGTTCGAGCTCGGAGTCTCCGCGCTCCCGAGGGCGCCCGGTTGCCCCTCGGCCCGCCGGTAGGATTTCAGGGCAACCCTCCACGAGGAGCTGACCAGGGAATGAAACGCAAGGCGTACGGCCGCGACTTCGGACTGTCGTCGCGCATGTTCCTGACGATGTTCGTGCTCGGGGCGCTCTACGTCGCGTTCTTCGTCGTCCTGATCAACGTCTTCGAGATCGGGATCGTGCCGGTGGTCCTGATCGTCGGCGGCCTTGCGTTCCTCCAGTACTTCACCTCGGACAGGATCGCGCTCGCGGCCTCGGGTGCGAAGGTCGTCGGACCGGACGAGGCCCCGGAGCTGCACGCCATGGTCGACCGCCTCTGCGCCATGTCCGACCTGCCGAAGCCGCGCGTCGCCGTGATCCCCACCGACTTGCCGAACGCCTTCGCCACGGGGCGGAGCCCGAAGCACTCGGCCGTCGCGGTCACGGAGGGGCTCTGGCGTCGGCTCGATCCGCGCGAGGTCGAGGGCGTGCTCGCCCACGAGCTCTCCCACATCGCGAACCGCGACGTCGCCGTCATGACGATCGCGAGCTTCTTCGCCATGCTCGCCGCGATGCTCATGCGCATGGGCATGTTCGGGGGCATGTTCGGCGGCGGCGGCCGCAGCCGCGACGGCGGGGCTCCGGCGTGGCTGATCATCCTGGTCGTGTCGCTGCTGACCTATCTGATCTCGACCCTCCTCATCCTCATGATCTCGCGGTACCGCGAGTACGCGGCCGACCGCGGCGCCGCGCTCCTCACGGGAGCGCCCGAGCAGCTCATGAGCGCGCTCCAGAAGATCGCGAGCGACATGGTGCGCATCCCCGACCGAGACCTGCGCCAGGTCGAGGGGATGAACGCGTTCTTCATCGTGCCGACCAGCGTCAAGCGCCGGGCCGGCGAGCTCTTCCTCACGCATCCCCCGCTCGAGAAGCGGCTGGCGCGCCTCGCGTCCATCGCGTCCGAGATGGGCCGCCCGGTTCCGGCGTAGCGCTCGTTCGGCACGTTCCGCGCGTGCCCCGGCGCGGTCCGTGCGACACCCGCGCGCCCGTCGGCGCTAGGGTGAAAACCGGAGGGAGGACCGCGGTGGACCCCCGCCGGCTCGGCTGAAAGCGTCGTGGCTCTTACGGACATCCTGTTCGGCCGGAAGCGGCTCAAGGGCGCGAAGCTCGAGAAGCTCTTCGCGCTCTCGACCGCCCGCATCACGCTCGAGGTCGAGCTCGGCCTGAAGCCCGCGGGCGTGGCGGCGGTCGTCTTCAAGCCGCTCTCGGCGAGCGAGTTCGCGCGCGCGGAGAACGAGATCGACGAGCTGCTCGGCGTCGCCTCGCAGACGTCCGGCTCCGAGGTGCGCCGCCGCCAGGACTCCTTCGGCTACCAGTGGCTCGTTGTCAAGGATCGGGACTTCGAGGACCTCGTCACGTCCGTGCACCTCGTCTCGAGCGAGCTCCAGGCGCGCGGGTTCGGCGAGCAGCTCCTCGCGGCGCTCTTCGCCTTCGAGAGTCGCGCGGAAGACCGTGTGCGCACGACCTACCTGATCTACGGTTACAAGCGCGGCGCGTTCTGGCCCTTCATCCCGACCGGCCGGGAGCAGGAGCGCGACAACGCCGAGGAGCTCCGGCTGAAGAACGAGCTGGAGGGCGAGCTGCCGATCGAGCCCGACCTGACGCGCTGGCTGGGACTCTTCGACGCACCGCTGGAGTAGATGCCTCCGATGCCGATCGTCGCGCTCGCCGTGCTGGTCGCAGCCTTGCTCGCCGCCTCCGCCGCTTCGCCCGCGGAGGCTCGCCTCGCCGTCTCCTTCGGGGCCGGCGGATTCGCCGCACCGCGCAGCGACTCGACGCAGGAGACCGTCGCGACCGGCCAGGCCGGGCGGCTCGTCGTCGTGCCCGGCAAGAGCACCCGTTCCGGACGCGGGCCGCTGCGCCGCTACTACGTCGAGGTCGAAACCGGCATCCGCATCGACCGTCGCTGGTTCGCCCGCCGCGTGCACCAGATCCTCGCCGACCGGCGGAGCTGGGGCGGCACCGGGCGCGTCTCCTTCCAGCGGGTGGGGCTGCACCGGACGGCCCACTTCCGCGTGACGTTGGCGACGCCTTCGACGACGGACCGGCTCTGCTTCCCGTACATCACGGGCGGCATCTACTCGTGCGCCAACGGCGGCCGCGCCGTCCTCAACCTCAGCCGCTGGCGCCGGGGCGCGGACGCCTACCGCCGCAACCTGCGCGGCTACCGGATCTACCTCGTGCAGCACGAGGTCGGCCACCTGCTGGGGCACCCGCACCGCTACTGCCCGCGCGCGGGCGCGCGCGCGCCCGTGATGATGCAGCAGACGAAGGGCGTCGGCTCCTGCCGCGCCAACCCGTGGCCGCTTCCCTGGGAGCGCGGCTAGCGACCCGCCGCTACCCCGGCGGGTCGGGGATGAGGCCCTGATCCGAGAAGAGCCGCTGCGTCTCCTCGAGGGTCAGGTCGCTCGGCGGGACGAGGACGTCCGAGGTGTGCAGATCCTCGTCCGGGAGGCGCTCGCCCTCGGCCTGCACCAGCCGCCACATCTCGTCGAGGACCGAGTCGAGCTCGAGCTCGTCGTCTGCGTCGGCGGCCGCCTGGGCGCGGTCGTCGAGCTCCTGGAGCTTGGCGAGGAGGTCGTCGCCGGCGCGGAACTGGCCCTCGCCCATCAGCCGGACGATCATTGCTCGATCTCCTTCTTCTCCCCGCCGGCCGCGAGCTCGCCCTTGAGCTTCGCGAGCTCGTCGTCGACCTGGCCCTGCGTCGAGATCTGCGCCAGCTCGCGGTCGAGCGAGGTCTCGCCCGTCGTGAAGTCCTCGAGCGCGCCGATCTCGACGAGCTCGTCCACGGCGGCGGCGCGCGCCTGCATCTGCTCCGTCTTGTCCTGCGCGCGCTGGATCGCGAGGCCCGTGTCGGCCATCTCCTCGCCGATCCC
>JBOHAK010000505.1:0-4157 GCA_050697795.1 Gaiellaceae bacterium | reverse complement strand
GAACGCGGCCGGCCGGGGCTCGACGGCGGGCGCCGGAGCGACGGCGGCAGCCTCGGGCTGCGCGTCCGGTGCGGGCCGGACGAGGGAGGTCAGCACCGCGCCCAGCGCCGCCAGGACGCTCACGGCGACGAGAACGTGCGGAGGCAGGTAGAGGCGCCCCATCCATCCGTGATCGGGCGCCGGACGGCCCGCCTCGTTCACTCGAAAGAGGGATGGGCGCCCACAACGTCGGCCCGGAGAGTCGAAGCGGCCCATGGTGCCGCTCCGCCCCGCGTGGCAGACTTGCGCATGTGCCGCCCATCGGAACGGGAGCGCTGCGCGGAGTCGACGTCTCGGGCCACCAGCCGTCGATCTCCTGGAAAGCCGTGAAGCGCGCCGGGATCTCGTACGGCTGGGTCAAGGCGACGGAGGGGCAGACGTTCGTCGACGGCTCCTACGAGCGCCACCGGAAGGAGGCGCGACGCGCCGGGATCCCGCTGGGCGCCTACCATTTCGCGCGGCCCGACACGGACGTCTCCAGCCTGGATCCGGTCGCCGAGGCCGATCACTTCCTCGCGGTCGCGCAGCCCGGCGCGGGCGATCTCCTGCCGGTGCTCGACCTGGAGACGCCGGGCCTCCCGGCTGCCCGGCTGGCCCGCTGGGCGAGGGCCTGGCTGCGACGCGTCGAGCGGGCGATTGGGCAGCCGCCGATCCTCTACACGTTCCCAAGCTTCTGGACCGACCGCATGGACAACTCGACCGCGTTCGCCCGGTACCCCCTCTGGCTCGCGAGCTACGGCCCCAACGACGGCCGCGTCCATCCCGTGCGCAAGGTCGGCGGCTGGACGAGCATCGCCGTCCACCAGTTCACGAGCGAGGGGCGCATCGAGGGCTTCTCGGGCCCGCTCGACCTCAACCGGCTCATGCGCGGCACGACGCTCGACGAGCTCACGCTCGGCGCGACGCCTCCGCTCCCGGTCCAGCGCTTCGGGAAGCCCTGGAGGATCCTCGCGCGGAGCGAGGTGCTGCACGAGGGACGGCGCCTCGACGCCGCCTTCCTCGAGCGCGCGGGCGAAGAGGCGCGCGGCCGAGGCAGCGTCGTGATCCGCGGCACCCGCCGCAACTGACCGGCGCGTACGAGCGGAGGGGTCGGCCCGAGGAGCCCCGCCGACCCGGGGCCCCCTGAGCCGTCGGGCCTACGGCTTGCGCAGCTGCGTCACCCAGTAGGGCGTCGTCGGAGTGACCGGCGTCCCGAAGCGGGCGTTCACCGCGTAGAGCCGCTGCCCGAACTCGGCGATCGTCGTCGGCACGGAGAAGCCCGGGTTCGTCAGGTGCGTGACGAGTTCCCCGGTCCCCAGATCCCGCGAGAGACGGACGACCGCGATCCGGTTCTGCTGGTTTCGGACGACGAAGAGCGTCTTCCCGTCGAGGAGGATGCCGTCGCCGGCCGTGACCGTCTCCCCGCCGAGGTCGATCTCCTCGGCGACGCCCGTGCGCGGGTCGACCGTGAAGAGCTTGCCGAGGTTGCTCTGCACGACGACGAGCGTCCGGCCGTCCGGCGTCGCGTCGATCCCGTTCACGTTGAAACCGGCGACGAAGGCGATGTCGCCGGAGAGCGCGATCGTCTCCGCAGCGTTGCCCAGGGCGCCGTCGGGGCCGAGCGGGACGCGGTAGAGCTGCTGCTGGAGGGAGTCGGTGAAGTACGCGCCGTCGCCGGTCACGACGACGTCGTTCACGAAGGTCGGATTCGTCGTGAGCACGTACTCGGCGAGTAGGCCGCCGCTGCGGGCGTCGTAGACGAACGCCCGGCCCGTCGGACCGCCCGCCACGAAGAGCCGCTTCTTGCGGTCGACGTCGAGCCCGATCGCCTGACGGCCCGCCGCGGCGGGAACGAGCACGCGGCCCTCCCCCGTGCTCAGGTCGCCGCGATAGACGGCGCCGGTCGGAATCGAGCCGACGAAGAACGTGTGGCCCTGGCCGATCACGATTCCCTCGGGCGCGAAGCCGTCGGGCAGGTCGATTCGCTCCGGAAAGGCCGGCCCGCCGGCGGCCGGGACGCCCCCGAGCACGGCGACTCCCGCTGCGACGGCAATGGCTGCGAGCCTTCTCATGGTCCCCCCTCGGTCGCGGGCTGACGGCAGGTCAGCGCCTGGTCGGTCGTCCTCAAGCTACGAGGCGGACGGCGAACCGGATCCCGCGCTTCCCGTAAGCTTCCCGCGTGCACGCGAGCATCACCACCGTACGGGCCGCCGGGCCGGAGGTCGCCGACACCGCCCGGCTCGCCGCCGAGTCGATGCTCACGTGGCTGCGCGAGTTCGACGGCTACCGTGGGCTGCTCGTCCTCGCGGACGCCGAGGCCGGGAAGGCGCGGATCATGACGCTCTGGGAGTCGAGCGAGGACCTCGAGCGCAGCTCCCGCGGCCGCGCGCAGGTGCGCGAGAGCATGGTCGCGGCGGCCGGCGCCGAGGTCGAGAGCGTCGAGCGCTACGAGCTCGTGCTGGACGATCGCACGTAGGAGGGCTCGACGAAACGTGGTCTGTGCCGCCAAGCCCTCCTGAGGCGTACACTCGCCCCACGGCTGTCGTGTACGCGCGCGTGACAGAGTTCGAGGGATCTCCGGAACGCATGGAGGAAGGCGTCCGGCTCTTCCGCGAGGAGGTGATCCCCTGGCTGCGCGACGCGACGGGGTTCCGCGGGTGGATCGTGCTCTTCGACCGGCCCGGCGAGAAGGCACTCGGAATCACCTTCTGGGCGACCGAGGAGGCGATGACCGACAGCGCCGCGAGCGGCGGCGACCTCCGCGACGAGGTCGCCCAGCGCATGGGGACACGCATGACGAGCCTCGCCTACTACGAGGTCGCCCTGGCCGAGCACCTCGCGCTCGACGACGCCGGCGACGCCTAGCAGCAGCCGGCCGAGCGGGCGAGCGGTAGCGGCTCGGCCTCGGCATCGATCGGCTTGACCGCCTTCACGATCGCGCCGTGCATGCCGTCGGCGACCTCGTGCGTGAACGTGACGCTCACGTCGGCGAAGCCCGCCGCCTTCAGTCCCTCCTCGTACTCGCCCACCGACAGCGCCCCGACGATGCAGCCGACGTAGTCGCCGCGCGCCGCGCGCTCGTCCGGCGTTAGCCGGTCCTCGGCCACGACGTCGGAGACGCCCAGCCGGCCGCCCGCGCGCAACACGCGCGCCATCTCGGTGAGGACGGCGGCCTTGTCGCTTGAGAGGTTGACGACGCAGTTCGAGATGATCACGTCCACCGACTGGGAGGGCAGCGGGACCTCCTCGATCGCGCCCTTGAGGAAGATCGCGTTCTCGACTCCGGCCTCGGCCGCGTTCGCCCGCGCGAGGGCGAGCATCTCGTCGGTCATGTCGAGGCCGAACGCCCTGCCGGTCGGGCCGACCCGCTTGGCCGAGAGGATCACGTCGATGCCGCCGCCCGAGCCGAGGTCGAGGACGGTCTCGCCCTCGCGGAGCTCCGCCACGGCCGTGGGGTTGCCGCAGCCGAGGCTGGCGAGCACGGCCGTCTCCGGCAGCTCCCCGCGCTCTTCTGCCGCGTAGAGCGCCTCGCCGAAGTCGCTCTCGGCGGCGCCGTCGGCGCAGCAGCTTCCGCCCCCGCAACCGGCCCGGTCGCCGGAGGCCGCGGCGCGCGCCGCCTCGGCGTACTTGCGCCGCACTTCCTCGCGCAGCTCGTCGGCACTCGTCGTCATCGCACGACCTCCTCGAACTCGACCATGGACGCGAGCCGCGAGAGCGCCTCGCCGGACAGGGAGTAGTAGGCCCACTTGCCCCGCTCCTCGCGCTCGAGCAGCCCGGCGGCGGTGAGCTTCTTCAGATGGTGGCTCACGGTCGGCTGCGAGAGCTCCAACGTGGGGAGGAAGTCGCAGACGCACACGGGACCGTCGCTCGCCGCGAGCATGTTCACGATCCGCACCCGCGCTGGGTCGCCAAGCGCGCGAAAGACCGCAGCGGTTGCCTCGGCCTCCTCGTCGGAGAGAGCGGCCGCTGCGAGCGGCATGCAACAGGCGATCACGGGGAGCTCGGTCATATCGAAGCTCATCGATGTATAGATGAACTTCGATGCGTTGTCAAGCGCGCGCTCGGTGGCTCCTGACCGTCTTCGTGTAGCGCGCCTTCGCCTTCTCGAAGAAGCGCGGATCCTCCTCGAACCGTTGCAG
>JBOHAK010000504.1:0-7822 GCA_050697795.1 Gaiellaceae bacterium | reverse complement strand
CCGGATCGCCTTCACACGCCTGACGGGCGGGAGCAACGACGTCTGGAGCATGCTCCCGAACAGCACGGACAAGCGGCGCCTGACGACCGGCTCGGCGCACGAGGCCGTGGGCGCGTGGGGTCCGGAGCCCTAGCGAGGCTAGGTGGTGACGCGGGCCTCTTCCTGGTCGCCGAGCAGCCGGAGGAGCGCGTGGACGGGGCGGAGGACCGTGCGAACGATCCAGAGCGTGAGTCCGAGACCGACGACGAGCGCGGCGATCAGGTAGCCGATCAGGATCGCGACAGACCGCGAGGACGTGGCCGACACCGAGTCGGTCGCCGACTCGATCCCTTGGTGGCCGAGCGCGTCCGCACGCGCGAGCGCGGCCTCGTAGATCTTCCGCAGCGTCCGCGTCGGGCCGAGCGAGGACGCGACGGCGGCCTCGGGATCGCCGGCCCGAAACGTCGCGAGCCCGGCATTCAGCGCGTCCATCCAGCGCTCGAACCCGGCCTGGGCCTCGCCGACCGCCTTGCGCCGGGCGGTGTCGCTCGCGTGGCGAGCCGCCAGCGCGAAGGCCGCACGCGCGGCGGCCGCGCGGTCCTCGATCTGGTGGAGGAACTCGGCCCTGCCGCTCATGAGGAAGTCGCGCTCGTCGTTGGCGATTCCCTTCGCGTTGAGCGCCGCGGTGTCGACCGCGTTCGCATACGCGACCTGCCGGCTGGCGAGCGCGGTGGCGTCGTTCCTGAGGCCGACGATGAGGAGGACGGCGACGAGGACGGCCGCTGCGACCAGGCCGAGCAGGCCGCCGATGCCAACGAGCACCTGGAGATCGGGCGTCAGCCGGCGGTCGGAGCGCCCGCGAGGATCGCCTCGGTTCGTCAGGGCACGGAAACGAGGGGTCTTCTCAGCCATGGCTACTCCAAGTCGCTTGTGTGAAACGCCGCGTGTAAAGAAGAGAACCGCGCCGGCCCGGCCAGGTCAAGGGCGCCGCGGACCCGGATCGCACGCGGTGTCTCGATGGGCCGTGAAGGATTCGAACCTTCGACCTTGGGATTAAGAGTCCCCTGCTCTACCAGCTGAGCTAACGGCCCCCGCGGCGGCTAAGTCTAGCGAGGGCGCGCCGAACTCCGACCCTCCGCGAGCCCCTCCCGGGGTCAGGCTCGTTCGAGGCGGCGCTGGGCGTACCAGGCCAGCGTGCGGCCCTTGCCGAGGGGGCCCGCGAAGAGGCCGAGGCCGCCGAAGACGATCTTCCACGCCATGCGTTCGGCTACATTCGCCGGCGGCGTGCGAATCCTTTCTGTCGTCGGGAACAGGCCGCAGTTCGTCAAGTCGGCCCCGCTCTCCCTCGCCCTGCGCGAGCGGGGGGTGGAGGAGGTCGTCCTGCACACGGGCCAGCACTACGACCCCGAGCTCTCGGCCGTCTTCTTCGACGAGCTCGAGCTCGCGCCCCCGCGTTACCGGCTCGAGGCCGGCTCGGGGACGCATGCCGAGCAGACCGGGCGCATGCTCCCGGGGATCGAGGCGGCCGTTCTCGAGGAGCGGCCCGACGCGGTGCTCGTCTACGGGGACACGAACTCGACCCTCGCGGGCGCGCTCGCGGCCGCCAAGCTCCTCGTCCCCGTCGCCCACGTCGAGGCAGGCCTCCGCTCCTTCGACCGCTCCATGCCGGAGGAGCTGAATCGCATGGTGGTCGACCGCCTCTCCGCGCTCCTCTTCTGCCCGACCGAGCCGGCCGTCCGCAACCTCGCCCGGGAGGGGATCACGGAGGGCGTCCACGTGGTCGGCGACGTCATGTACGACGCGAACCTCCGCCTCGCCCCGCTCGCACGCGAGCGCTCGACGGCGCTCGCGGACGCGGGCGTCGAGCCGGGGCGCTACCTCGTCCTCACGCTCCACCGAGAGGCGAACGTCGCACCGGAGCCGCTGGCCCGCGTCGCCGAGGCGCTCGGCGCGCTCGACGAGCCGGTCGTCTTCCCCGCCCATCCGCGCACGCGGGCGGCGCTCGAGGCCGGGGGCGTCTCCCTGGACGAGCACATCCGCCTCCTTCCGCCGGCGGGCTACCTCGACTTCGCGGCACTCGCCTCCCAGGCTCGCGTCGTCATGACGGACTCGGGCGGCGTCCAGAAGGAGGCCTACTGGTACCGCGTGCCCTGCGTGACGCTCCGAACGACGACCGAGTGGGTGGAGACCGTCGAGACCGGCTGGAACCGGCTCGTCGCCACCGATCCCGCCGCGATTGCGGCTGCCGTCCGCGAGGCCGCTCCGGGAGCCGAGCATCCCGATCTGTACGGGGACGGCCGCGCGTCGGAGAGGATCGCAGACCTCCTCTACGATTCGATCCGCAAATGAGGCATGAGGTCGCCATCGTCGGCGCCGGCTACGTCGGCGTGCCGCTGGGCCAGGTCTTCGCCGAGGCCGGCGTCGGCACGGTCCTCGTCGACGTCGACGCCGCGCGGGTCGCGCAGCTCGGGCGCGGCGAGAGCTACATCGAGGACGTCCCCTCCGAGCAGCTGCAGGCGCTCGTCGAGTCGGGCTCGCTCGCCGCGACGACGGATTACGACGTGCTGCGCGAGGCGGACGCGATCCTCGTCGCGCTCCCGACGCCGCTCTCCGCGAACCGCGAGCCCGACCTCTCCATTGTCCTCTCTGCGAGCCAGGCGATCGCCGAGCGGCTCCGGCCGGGCCACCTCGTCGTCCTCGAGTCGACGACGTACCCGGGCACGACGCGCGAGGAGGTGCTACCGCTCCTGGCCGCGGGCGGGCTCGAGGTCGGCAGGGACTTCCACCTCGCCTTCTCGCCCGAGCGCGTCGATCCCGGCCGGACGGACTGGACGACGAAGACGACGCCGAAGATCGTCGGCGGGCTGACCGATGCCTGCACGGAGCGCGCCCGTGCCCTCTACGAGCGCGCGCTCGACACGGTGATCGCCGTTTCCTCGCCCGAGGCGGCAGAGCTCACGAAGCTCCTCGAGAACATCTTCCGCTCCGTGAACATCGCCCTCGTGAACGAGCTCGCGCAGCTCTGCGACCGCATGCGCGTGGACGTCTGGGAGGTCGTGGAGGCGGCCGCCACCAAGCCGTTCGGATTCATGAGCTTCAAGCCGGGTCCCGGCCTGGGGGGCCACTGCCTGCCGGTCGACCCCTTCTACCTGTCCTGGAAGGCGCGCGAGTACGACTTCTACACGGAGTTCATCGAGCTGGCCGGGAAGGTCAACGAGAACATGCCGTACTTCTGCCTGGAGAAGATCACCCGGGCCCTCAACTCGCAGGAACGGTCCGTGAAGGGGAGCCGCATCCACCTCGTCGGCGTCGCGTACAAGGCCGACGTGGGCGACCTGCGCGAGTCGCCGGCGCTGAAGCTGATCGAGCTCCTGCGCGAGGAGGGCGCGGAGATCTCCTACCACGACCCGCACGTGCCCGAGCTCCCGGAGCACAGTCTGTCCTCGGCCTCTCTCGACGGGGCCGTCGACGCCGCGGACTGCGTCGCCATCGTGACCGCGCACTCCGGGATCGACTACGACGCCCTGGCCGAGCGGGCCCGCCTCGTGGTGGACTTCCGCAACGCGACGGGGCGGAACGGCACCCGGAACGGCCGCGTATGGAAGCTCTGACGAGCGCACGGGTCGCGGTCGCCGGGCTCGGCCCGTGGGGCTCGAACCTCGCCCGCAACTTCCACGAGCTCGCCGAGCTCGCCTGGCTCTGCGACGAGCACGAGAGCACGCTGCGCGCCGCCGCCGCCCGCTATCCGGCCGCGCAGACAACGGCGCGCTTCGACGAGGTGCTCGAGGCGCCGGACGTGGACGCCGTCGTCGTCGCGACGCCCGTGCCCACCCACGCATCGCTCGCCCGGCGGGCGCTCGCAGCGGGGAAGCACGTTTTCGTCGAGAAGCCGATGGCGCTCGGCGGCGGGGAGGCCGAAGAGCTCGTCGCACTCACGGAGGAGCGCGGCCTCGTCCTCATGCCGGGACACCTGCTCCTCTACCACCCCGGCGTCGCACAGCTCAAGGCGCTGGTCGACTCGGGCGAGCTCGGCGAGGTGCTCTACGTCTACGGCAACCGGCAGAACCTCGGCACGATCCGGCGCGACGAGAACGCTCTCTGGAGCCTCGGGGTCCACGACCTCTCGATCATCCTCCACCTGCTCGGCGAAGAGCCCGCGGAGCTGTCGGCACGCGGCGAGTCGTTCTTGAAGGACGGGGTCGAGGACGTCGTCTTCTGCTACCTGCGCTTCCCCTCCGGGACGATGGCCCACATGCACCTGTCCTGGCTCGACCCGCACAAGATGCGCCGGATGACGGTCGTCGGCACCGACAAGATGGCCGTCTTCGACGACATGGAGCTCGACCGCAAGGTGACCGTGTACGACAGCGCCGCCGAGCAGTCGCTTGGGACGTACGGGGAGTGGAGCACACGCACCGGCGACATCTACAGCCCGCGCGTGCCGAACGCCGAGCCGCTCCGGCTCGAGTGCTCGCACTTCCTCGGCCTCCTCGCCGGGAACGGGGACCCGCTCGCCGCGGCGCGGGACGGCCTCGCCGTCGTGCGGGCCCTCGAGCAGCTCCAGGCCTCGCTCGAGCGGGAGCGAGTCTGACCGCCCAGGTCGCCGAGAGCGCGGTCGTCTACCCGGGCACCGTGCTCGGGGAGGGCGTCGTGGTCGGCGACAACGCGGTCGTCGGGAAGCCGCCGACTCTCGGCGCCCGCTCGACGACACGGGTGGACGACCTCGCGCCCCTCGTGGTCGGCGACGGCGCACGGATTCTCGCCTGCGCCGTGGTCTTCGCCGGCAGCCGGCTAGGGCGCGGCGTCATCGTCGGCGACCAGGCCTGCGTCCGCGAGCGCTGCGAGCTCGGCGACGACGTCGTCGTCGGCCGCGGCTCGCTCGTCGAGAACGACACGACGATCGGCGCCGGTACGCGCATCCAGGCGAACGCCTACGTGACGGCGTACTCGACCCTCGAGGAGGACGTGTTCGTCGCGCCGTGCGTCGTCACGACGAACGACGACTTCATGGGCCGTACCGACGCGCGGCTCGAGCTGATGCGGGGCCCGACCATCCGCCGGGGCGCGCGCATCGGCGGCGGCGCCGTCCTGCTCCCCGGGATCGAGATCGGCGAGGAGGCCTTCGTCGGCGCCGGAGCGGTCGTCCTCGCAGACGTGCCCGCCCGCGCCGTCGTCGTCGGGAACCCGGCGCGGCAGATCCGCGAGGTGCCCGAGGACGAGCTGCTCGGCCCGCCCGCGGGCTAGCGGGCGACGACGGTGAGCGTCGGGCTGGCGCCCGGCACCAGGCCGCCGCCGGGCGAGGCGATGTACGCCCGGTAGACGCCGGGCGTAACGTTGAAGACGGCGCGCCAGATCCCGTCGGCGTTCACCACGGCCGTGTCCACGGTCCTCCAGCCGCCCGCGGACGTCCGTCGCTGCAGCCGGATCGTCTTGCTCGGCAGCACCGGCCGGATCGTCCCGCGCAGGGATCCCTGCTGCTGGTTGGCCGTGAAGCGAAGCTGCGGGCGCACGGCGACCCGCACAGGAGCCGTCGAGGCCGAGGTGTTGCGCAGCCGGTAGAAGGTCGTCGTCCGCGGGCTCGCCGAGATCGTCGTCGCACCCTGCACCGCGCGCACGTTGACCCAGGCACCCCCGCCCCGGCGGCGCTGGAGCTGCACGCCGGAGAGGTTCCTGACGAGAGCCGGAAGCGACCGGCTCTTGCCCCACTCGATGATTCCCGAGCCGGCGAGCCGCTCGACGCCGATCGTGAACCAGGTCGAGCGCAGGCCGAGGACCGAGCGGGCCGTCGCGCCGGTGAAGGTCTTCGGCGCCCCCGCGCCGTTGGCGCGGACGGTGGAGACGCGGCTCGAGCCGTTGCGGGCCGTGACTACGAGGTCGGTCAGGCCGGCCGGCACGCGCGCGCCCATCTTCCGCTTGAGCGCCGCGCCGCTCCACACGCAGTCGGGCGCCGTGCCCGAGCAGTCCGCCTGCGGATCGCCCGGCCCCCAGCTGTGATGGGGGGAGATCGTGTCGAACGGGTCGGGCACGGAGACGAGGTACGGCTGCGGGGCGGAGCCCCACTCGTCGGCGATCGACGCCGTCTTGCCGCCGGAGGTGGAGAAGAAGAAGGTGGTGGCGACGGCTCCGCCGCTCAGGACGACGCGCCCGGCGGTCGCGTCGACCGCGGCGTTCGAGGAGGCGGCCTCGGCGCTGCGCCCGCCGTAGACCTGGTCGCTCGTGTCCGGGCACATGACGCTCGTGCCGAACCAGGAGCAGTGACCGCCGGCGGCGAGCGCATAGGAGCGCGCGGCGACGGCCTGCGCCTTCAGCGCCTCGGCGTGCCAGCTCGTCGGCATCTCCTGCGGGACGACGCCCTTCACGTACGGGTCGAGCCCGAGGACGTTGAGCGCCCAGACCGTCGAGCCGGAGCGACGCACGACGATCGTCCCGCGGTAGCTCCGTCCGTTGAGCACGAGCGAGGCCGACCCGGGCCGGAACGTCGTCGGGCTCGGGAAGTTGCGGGTCGTGCCGCTCCGTGTCAGGCGGATGCCGCCGCCCGGAGGGGCGGTCACCCGCCAGGCGGCGCCGCCTCCGACGTTGGCGGTGCCCGCCTTGAAGGTGGCGGCCGACCCGAGGTTGACGAAGCTCCTAGCGGCCGCGAGGCGAACGCGGATCGTCGCGCTGCGGGTCCCGAGCGTGGTCCCCTGGTAGAAGTGCCCGAGGATCTGGTCGTAGGTGCGGCCGTTCTGGGCGAGGCCCTGCGTGCCGTACTGGGAGAGACCGATCCCGTGGCCCCAACCCTTGCCCTTGAAGACGAACGTGATCGCAGACTGCGACGCCGTCGCGCACGCGAGTGCGACGACGAGTGCGATGGCTGCAGGAAGGAGACGACGCATGGACCCTCGGAGACCCCTATCGGCCCTGAGAGTACGCGAGTCGAGTAAGGATTGCGTAACGGGAGCGTCTCGACGCGGTCGCAGTCGGGTAGTCGTGAGGGGGTGACGTTGGGCACAGGGATCCTTCCGGGCCGCTACGAGGAGCCGCGGCTCGTCGGTCGCGGCGGCATGGGCGAGATCTACCTCGCCCACGACCGCGAGCTCGACCGCCGCGTGGCCGTGAAGATCCTCGACGAGCAGGTCGCCGAGAACCCCGAGTTCCGCCGCCGCTTCCGCCGCGAGGCCCTGACCGCAGCGCGGCTCTCGGGCGAGGCGCACGTGGTCACGATCTTCGACGTCGGCGAGCACGAGGGCCGCCCGTTCATCGTCATGGAGTACCTGCCGGGCGGGACGCTCGCGGAACGGGCCCGCGCCTCTCCGCCGTCGCTGGAGCAGTCCCTCGCCTGGCTGGCGCAGGCGGCGACGGCGCTCGACACGGCACATGCCACGGGCGTCGTCCACCGGGACGTGAAGCCGGGGAACCTCATGCTGGACGCCCGCGAGGGATTGACGGTCGTGGACTTCGGCATCGCGCGGGCGACCGACCACACGCTGGGGATGACGGCGCCGGGAACGGTCCTCGGGACGGCCGGTTACCTGGCGCCGGAGCAGGCGCAGGGTCTCGAGACGACGGCGGCGAGCGACCGCTACGCGCTCGGCGTCGTCGCCTACGAGCTGCTGACCGGCGGGCGGCCGTTCGAGCGGGGCTCCGCGACGGCCGAGGCGGCCGCGCACATCCACGAGCCGGTACCGCCCGCCTCGCAGCGGGGCGTGGGCCTCCCGCGGGCCGTGGACGCGGTCTTCGAGCGCGCGCTGGCCAAGGATCCCGCGCGACGCTACGAGACGGCGGGCGCCTTCGTGGACGCGCTCACGCGCGCGATGCGCGGGATCCCGACGGCGCCGACGCGCCCCTTCGCTGCGGCTGCGAC
>JBOHAK010000503.1:0-2553 GCA_050697795.1 Gaiellaceae bacterium | reverse complement strand
GCAATCGTCAGCGCGACCGGGCCGTCCGTCGGCACGCCCGGTCCGAGCCCGAAGAGCGCGTTCGCCAGCTCGACCGCGGCGGCGGCGACGACTGCCCAGCGGGCCGCGCGGGCCCAGGGATCCTTCTGGCCCCTCCCCCACCAGACGAGCGCCAGCGCGGCGCCGAGCGCGCCCCAGACGAGCGAGGCAGTCCAGAGCGACCTCGTCAGCGACGGGATGGCGACGGCGAGGGCGAGGACGACGGCGGTGAACCAGGCGACGGCGCCCGCGCCGAGGGGCATCCCGAGCCGGTCGAGGTCCACGACCTCGACGCCGCGCGCCATCCCCCGGAGCGGGTCGTCCGGCGGGGCGAGCGGCTCGGGAGGCTGCGGACGCCGGCGCAGGCCGAGGAGCGACAACGGCAGCAGGACGAGGAGGTACATGGGCAGCCTCACGAGCAGCGTGAAGGCCAGCCAGAGGAGCACCCAGAGCACGTACGCGATCCCCCACAGCACGGGGACGAGGAGGAACGGGCCGAGGGAGAGGGCCTCCCACCAGACGGCGCGCGCGAGGCCGACCGCGGCGCCGACCTGATCGGCCCGCGCGTCGGCGAGGGCAGCCCGCTCGGCCCGGGGCCCCCGCGTGGTCACCGTCAGCGCGACCACGAAGCGGTCGCCGACCGCCCACGCCCGCGCGACCGTCTGGCGCGGCAGCTCGCGTCGAGACAGCGGCCCGCCGCGCACGAGCAGGCGGTCGACGAGGCCGGCCGCGTCCTCCACCTCGGCGACGCCGACGGCCACGGTGCGACCCGAGCCTTCCTGCCAGCTGCGCACGGTGACGTCCGACGACACCCGGCTCAACGCGCCGGAGAGCCTCACGACGTCTGCGCCCTCCTGGAGCGCGTCGCTACGCTCTTCCGCCGCCGGCGTCCCGGTCAGGCCTTGCCGCACCCCGTCCAGCTCGTAGCGGACCTCGAGCGGCAGCGGCATGAGCTGCCACGAGGCGTAGACGCCGGGCACCTGGCGGTACACCGGATCGAGCCGGGTCGCGGCGGCCGCGACGAGGGCCACCGCGACCCCCGCGACGACGAGCGGGGCGACCCGGCCGCTGAATGCCCTCCCGCTCCGCCTGGTGAGCGGAGCGCTCTCGGCGGCGAGGCCGCGCTCGGTCATCGCTCGACGCTCGACGATGGCGAGATGACTCGAGGCGCGCTGATAGGCAGGAGACCGTAAGCCGCGCCGGGCCGGCGTGTCAACGACGGGAAGAAGGCGCCCTGTTCGCCCGTCCGGAAGGCATGAGCGGAAAGACACAAGCGTCGACAGGCGCTCACTTCCAGGTGCCGAGCCAGTCGGGCGGTGCGATCAACAACGTCGGCGGAGACCTCTACGTCGGCGACGGACGCCGACGCAGCGCCTCGGTCGGCCGCGTGGTGGCCGCCCTCGGCCTCGGACTGTTCTTCGCCGGGCTGTTCCTGGTCGGGGCCGTCGGCATGGCCGTCTACAACCACACCGACTGGTCGGCGGACGTGATCGACGTCGAGGTGCCCGGCTACGCGGTCCACGCCGGCGTGCTGGTCGTGGCCGGCATCGTTCTGAACCGGTTCGGCAGGCTGTTCGCCGGCCGCTGAGAGCGATGGCGACCTTCGAGATCGGCAGTCAGAACGCCGGCTCGATCCAGAACGTGGGCGGCGACCTGACAATCGGGGAGCTCCGCGTCGAAGCCGCGTGGAGCACCGTCGATGTCCGGCAGGAGCTCGCGCGTCTGCAGGAGGAGGTCGCACGCTCCGCGCTTCCCCCCGCCGCCCGTGCGGCCGCCGGGGCCGCGGTCGACGCGGCAGTCGTCGAGGCCGGGCGATCGACGCCTGACCGCGCGGGAATCGCGCAGCTGCTCGGGGAGGCAACGACCGTCTTCGGCGAGGCCGGAGCACTCGCGGCGGCGGGAACGGGACTCGTCGAGAGCCTGCGCCGGACGGCGACGGTCCTCGGTCCGGCGGGCAAGACGCTCCTCGCGCTCCTGCCGCTCCTCTAGGCTCGCTGCGCCCTCGAGCCAAGGCGTACAATCCGGGCATGGGAGTCGCGTACAGCTCCCCCGACTCGTCGCTCACGCGCATCACCGTCGTGTATCGCTGCCGGTGCGGGGCGGCGGTGTCCGAGGTCGGCCGGCACGCGGGCATGCTGCCGCCGGGGTGGGAGCAGCTCGCGGACGACGAGTGCATCTGCGCGCACTGCGTCGAGCGCCGGCACAAGCCCGTCCCGAGCCCGCGCTAGGCGACGATCTCGGCCGCCGGCCCTTCCAGCCGGGCGAGCCGCGGGGCGACCGCGAGCACGCTCTCGCGCGCGCACCACGCCAGGTCGTCGCCGAGCGCTTCCTGACGCGGGTTCTCGGCGGCGCGCAGAGCCTCCTCGGCGCTCGCGAACGAGCCCGCCAGCCGGACGGCCGCCTCGGCCGCGTCCGAGCGGTCGTCTCCCAGCAGCTCCGCGATGCGGCCCGCGCAGTAGGCGTCGTCGAGCGTGAACCGGCCGTCCACGCCGGCGCACACGACCTCCACCGCGCCTCCCGCCTCCCGGGCCGCCT
>JBOHAK010000502.1:0-5571 GCA_050697795.1 Gaiellaceae bacterium | reverse complement strand
CCCGAGCGCCCGTACGCGGCGGCGCCGGCGCGCCGGACCGAGGGCGCCCGCCGGCTCCTGGAGGCCGCTCCGCGCATGCGCACGACCCCGCGGCCGGACTCGGCCGCCTACCTCGCCGTCATCCGCGTGATCGGCGTCGGCGGCGCGGGCCTGAACGCCGTCAATCGCATGATCGAGGCCGGCATCTCCCAGGTCGAGTTCATCGCGGTCAACACGGACATCCAGCAGCTCAAGCAGTGCGAGGCGCCGATCAAGCTCCACATCGGCCGCGACCTGACGCAGGGCCTCGGGTCGGGCGCCGACCCGGAGGTCGGGCGCCGGGCGGCCCAGGAGGCGGAGGACCAGATCAAGCACGTCCTGCGTGGCTCCGACATGGTCTTCGTCACGGCCGGGGAGGGCGGGGGCACCGGCTCCGGCGCCGCCCCGGTCGTCGCTCAGCTCGCGCGGGACGTGGGCGCGCTCACCGTCGGAATCGTCACGATGCCCTTCCGCTTCGAGGGGACGCGCCGCCGCTCGCAGGCGGACGCGGGCGTAGACGAGCTCCGAGAGGTCTGCGACACCGTCATCGTCATTCCGAACGACCGCCTGCTCGAGGTGCTCGACCGCTCGACGTCGATGCTGGACGCCTTCCGCATCGCCGACGACGTCCTCCGCCAGGGCGTCCAGGGCATCTGCGACCTCATCACGATGCCGGGGCTCATCAACCTCGACTTCGCCGACGTGCGGACGATCATGAGCAACGCCGGCTCGGCGCTCATGGGCATCGGCTTCGCCACCGGCGACAACCGCGCGCACGAGGCCGCCGAGCGGGCGCTGCGCTCGCCGCTCATCGACACGGAGCTCGTCGGCGCGCGAGGCATCCTGCTCTCGATCGCCGGCGGCGAGGACCTCACGCTGCTCGAGGTGAACGAGGCGGCCGAGGTGATCCGTCGCGGCGCCACGGAGGACACGAACATCATCTTCGGCGCGACGATCGACGAGCGGCTGACCGGGCAGGTGTGGGTGACCGTGATCGCGACGGGCATCGGCACGCCCGGCCCGAGCCCGGCCGGAGCGGGCGCGGCCAGGCCGGCCGAGCCCGACCCACTCGAGCCGCCGAGCTTCCTCAGCGACCTGTAGGAGGACTGGGGTGGACGTGGAAGCCGCTGCGCGGGCCTGGGTGGACGCGTGGAGTCGCGCCTGGCCGGCCGCCGACCCGGAGCCGCTCCGCGCCGTGTACGCGGACGACGCCGTCTTCCGCTCGGCCCCGTTCCGCGAGCCGCAGCTCGGCGCAGAGGGCGCGCTCGAGTACGCCCGCTCCGCCTTCGCCGACCAGGACGACTTCACGGACTGCTGGTTCGGCGAGCCGGTCGTGGCGGTTGACCGGGCGGCGGTCGAGTACTGGGCCGTTCTCGTCGAGAACGGCCGCGAAGTCACGATCGCGGGCGTCGCCGTCCTCAGCTTCGGGCCGGACGGACTCGTTCGCTCCCAGCGCGACTACTGGGCGCTCGAGCCCGGCGCCCACGAGCCGGCGCCCGCGTGGGGTACCTGACCGCGGCTCCGGCCGGCGCTACGCTCTTCGCATGAAGGGTGCCGTTGCCGCCGGCCACCCGTTGACCGCCGAGGCGGGGGCGAGGATCCTCGCCGAGGGAGGGAACGCGGTCGACGCCTGCATCGCGGCGGCGTTCGTCTCCTGGGTGGCCGAGAGCCCGCTGACCGGGCCGGGCGCAGGCGGCTTCATGCTCGTCCACCGCGCCCGGGACGGGAGCGACCGCATCCTCGACTTCTTCGCGGCGGCTCCGGGCCGCGGCCTTCCGCCCGGGCACGAGGACGGGATGGTGCCGGTCGACGTGGCCTTCGACCCCCGCGCCGTGCAGGTCTTCCTCGTCGGCCCCGCGTCCTGCGCCGTCCCCGGCGCGCCGGCGGGCCTCGCGCTCACGCACCGCCGCTACGGGAAGCTGCCCTGGGCGGAGCTCCTTGCGCCCGCCGTCGAGGTCGCGCGCCGCGGAGTGGAGCTGAACGCGGCCCAGGCGTTCCTCCACCGCATCCTCGACCCGATCCTGCGCCGGGAGGCGGAGGGCCGGCGCGTCTACGGGGACGAGCAGGCGCTCGACGAGGGCGACGCCGTCCTGATGCGCGAGCTGGCCGGAACGCTCGAATGGCTCGCCGCCGAGGGCGTGGAGCCGATGTACCGCGGCGAGCTCGCTCGCCGGACGAGTGAGGCCGTGCTCGAGCGGGGCGGCCGCATCACCGAGGCGGACCTCGCCGAGTACCGGGTCATCCAGCGGCGGCCCGTGCGCGCGGCGTACCGCGGCGTCGAGTTCGTCTCGAACCCGCCGCCCTCGTCCGGCGGGCTCCTCGTCGCCTTCGCGCTGCGCATCCTCGACCGCCTCGGGTCGGCGGCGCCGGCCGGGAGCGCCGAGGCGATCGCCTCGCTCGCCGAGGCGATGCGCGAGGCGGCGCGGGCGCGGGGCGGCGGCTTCCTGGGCGAGCTGTACCGCGGCGGGGCCCCGGGGCGCATCCTCGCCGACGACCACGTCGCTGCGGCCGTGCAGGCGATCCGCAACCGGATCCCGTTCTCCGGCCGCGAGCCGACCGGCTCCCCGTCCACGACCCACATCAGCGTCGTGGACGCGAACGGGAACGCCGCGTCGCATTCGGCCTCGACGGGCTCCGGCTCGGGGTTCTTCGTCCCGGGGACCGGCATCCAGCTCAACAACATGCTGGGCGAGTCCGACCTCACCGCCGCGGGCCGGAGCGCGCGGGCCGGGGAGCGGCTCACGAGCATGATGGCCCCGTCGCTCGTCCTCGCGGAGGGCCGGCCGCGGCTCGTGGTCGGGAGCGCAGGCTCGATCCGCCTGCGCGGTGCCGTCCTCCAGACCGTCCTCAACGTCGTCGACCACCGCATGAGCGTCGAGGAGGCGCTCGCGGCGCCCCGCGTCCACCTGGAGGGCGAGGTGCTCCAGCTCGAGGGCGGCTTCGAGCCCGCCGCCGCCGACCGGCTCGAGGAGCGCGGGTACGACCTCGTCCGCTGGTCGGGGCGCAATCTCTACTTCGGCGGTGCCGCCGCCGTCGCCTTCCGCGAGGACGGGGGCCTCGAAGCCGCCGGCGACCCGCGCCGCAGCGGTGCCGGCGTGGTGGTGGCGTGAAGGTCCTCGTCCGCCGCGCCGTGCCCGGGGACGCCGCTGCGCTTGTCGAGCTCGCCCGTGCCGTCGGCGCGGAGGAGGAGGGCTGGCTGATCACGGACGGCGAGTGGCGGACCGCCTCCGAGGAGCGGCGCTACCTGCGGGCCGTCAAGCGCCACCGCCACGCGGCCGTCCTCGTCGCGGAGACGACGGGCGGTGTCGTCGGCCGGCTGTCGGTGGCGCGCGACCCGCATCCGGCCAGCGAGCACGTGGCCGACCTCGGCCTCATGGTGGCCCGCCCGTACCGGCGCCAGGGCATCGGCCGCGCGCTCATGGAAGCCGCCGAGGCGTGGGCGCGGGAGGTGGGCGTCCGCAAGCTCGAGCTGCACGTCTTCCCGTACAACGAGGCCGCGCTCGGCCTCTACGAGGCGCTCGGGTACGAGCGCGAGGGCTACCGTCGCGACCACTACCGCCGGGGCGTCGGCTTCGTCGACGCGATCCTCATGGCGAAGCGCGTCTGATGCGCGGAGCCGTCCTCGCCGTCGCGCTCGCCCTCGCCGCCGGCTGCGGCGGCTCCGACGACGGCGAGCGGGAGCGCGCGATCGCCGCTGCGCACGTCGCCTACGAGGAGGCGGCCGCGGCGGGCACGGACTTCGCCGACGGTCCGTGCCTCGGCGTCGTCGTCGAGAACTGGGTCGCCGACGTCGCGCACGACCCGCGGCAGGACGTCGACGACCGCCCCGAGAACCAGTGCGAGGCCTTCCGCTCCGGCGAGGCGGAGCACTTCGTCGAGCTCGACCCCGACGGTGAGCTCATCCGCGCCGGATGACCGAGCCGCTCCAGCCGAGACCGGGATCCGTCGTCTTCGAGGAGCAGGAGCTCGCCGAGGAGGACGAGCTCTGGAGCGACGACTCCGGCGAGGACCATGCCGGCTGGTTCTGCGTCCGCACGGATCCCTTCCCCTGCCCGGCGGTCGGCTGCAGCTTCGTGGCGGAGTTCATGACGGCCGTGCACCTGATCCTCGTCTGGGAGCAGCGGGACGACCCCAACCTGCTCTGGCACGCCCAGCGCGCCAAGGAGGTCGGCCGGAACCCGCGGGTCGTGGGCTACGAGCCCACGTTCGGCCCGAGCACCTCGTACTACGCGTGGGAGGCCGCCGGCCGCCCCGTGCACGGCATCCGCCGGTCAGCGTAAGAAGCGCTTAACCCGCCGTTCAGCAACCCGCGTGGCGGCGGGCGCGCGGCCCCGGGCACCATGGATGCATGGCCTCCGGGACGGACACCGCATGACCGCGTTCGTCGTCCGGCGCGTGCTGTGGACGCTGCCGGTGCTGCTCGTCGTCATCACGACGATCTTCTTCATGATGCGCGCGATCGGCGGCGACCCCTTCCGGCACGGCCCGCTCCTCGGGCTCGCGAACACGCAGCAGGGGAAGTGGACGAAGTACGGCGACCCGCAGCCGGAGTCGATCAGCGAGAACCTCCACCGCAGGTACGGCCTCGACCTGCCGTGGTACGAGCAGTACGGGAACTACCTCCAGGGCGTGGCGACGTTCGACTTCGGGCCCTCGCTCTCGTTCCGGAACGTGACGGTGAACGAGATTCTGCGGGAGCAGGCTCCGCGCTCCATGGAGCTCGGCGCCCTCGCCTTCCTGTGGGCCTTCGGCCTCGGGATCCCGCTCGGCGTGCTCGCCGCGCTCAGGCGGGGGTCGATCCTCGACGCGGGCATCCGCTTCTTCTCGAGCGTCGGCTTCGCGGTGCCGAGCTTCCTGGTCGCCGTGATGCTCGTCTACGTGCTCAGCGTCAAGCTCGGCGTCTTCCCGACGAACGGGTGGACGGAGAGCTGGCGGCACAAGGTGCTTCCCTCCTTCACGCTCGGCCTCGTCCCGCTGGCGCTCTGCACCCGCCTCGTGCGCGGCGCGACGATCGAGGCGCTGCAGGCAGACTACGTCGTCGCGGCGCGCGCGAAGGGGCTCCGCCGCCGCCGCGTGGTCGCTACCCACGCGCTCCGGAACGCGCTCATCCCGGTGATCACCGCCGGCGGGCCGATGCTCGGCTATCTCCTGACCGGCTCCTTCGTCATCGAGCTGATCTTCTCGGTCCCGGGCATCGGCCGCTACTACATCGCGTCGGTCTCGGCGCGCGACTACAACGTCGTCCTGGGGATCACGGTCCTCCTCGCCCTCCTTATCATCCTGGCGAACCTGATCGTGGACGTCCTGCACGCGCTGCTCGACCCGCGCGTCCGCGAGGCGACCGCCTAGTTGACGCGCTCGTGTTCCACGCGCACGAGGAAGGACGCGGCTAGAGGGCGCGCGACGGGGCTCGGGAGTGCTCCAACGGCGGCGCGAGAACGCTCGTGCCGTGAAACACAAGGTCGCTCGCGGGCACCGCGGGAGGCCTTGCGGTCTCGGCCTGCGTCCGCGAGGCGGCGGAGTACCGGACGTCGGCGCTCTCGTCTAGCCGCT
>JBOHAK010000501.1:0-4246 GCA_050697795.1 Gaiellaceae bacterium | reverse complement strand
TCTAGCTAGGCTTGGCGCATGGTCGAGCTCGAGTCGTCCTCGCCCGAGGAGACCGAGCGCATCGCTGCCGCCGTCGCGAGCCGGCTCGCCGCCGGGGACGTGGTCACCGTCGCCGGGGAACTCGGAGCGGGGAAGACGACGTTCGTTCGCGGGGCGGCCCGTGCGCTCGGGATCGAGGGCCCCGTGACCAGCCCCACGTACATGATCGGCCACCGCTACGCCGGCGAGCCGGACGTCTCGCACCTCGACCTCTACCGCTACGACGGCATGTCCGAGGCGGAGTGGGGCGACCTCGAGGGCTACTTCGAGGAGGCGGTCGTCTTCGTGGAATGGCCCGAGGCCGGGGAGGCGTTCCTGCCGCCCGCCAGGGTCCGCGTGCGGTTGCGGCACCACGGGGACGCTAATAGACTGATCGTCCTCGAAAGCCCTGAAAAATCCCTGGAAATCGACCTATCTACCGGTGCTGATCCTCGCGTTTGACACCGCCACGGGCGTGGCGACGGTCGCGCTCGTCCGCGACGGAGACGTCCTGGGCGAGCGCGTCTCGCGGGCCGTTCGCCTGCTCGAGGACGTCGAGGAGATCCTCGGCGGCGCGGGCCTCCGCTCCGCGGACGTCGAGGGTCTGGTCGTCGGGACCGGACCGGGGAGCTACACGGGCCTGCGCATGGGCTTGATCACAGCGCGCACGCTGGCCTTCTCGCTCGGCGTCCCGGTCGCCGGCGTCTCGACGCTCGACGCGCTCGCCGCCGGCGCGCCCGGCGCGGTCCCCGTGATCGACGGCAAGCGCAGCGAGGTCTTCACGCTCCTCGAGGGCGAGCCGCGTTGTCTGCCCGCCGCCGAGCTCCCCGTCGAGGCCGGCCGGGCGTACGTGGGGGACGGGGCGATTCGCCACCGCGAGCAGATCGAGGCCGCCGGCGGGAGGGTCGCCGCCGACGACGCGCGGGAGCACGTTCCCTGGGCCCGCCACCACGCGAGCCTCGCGCGGGTCTTCGGGCCGGCCGACGCGGCGAAGCCGATCTACCTGCGCGTTCCGGACGCCGAGCGGGCGGTGCAGCGGTGATCCACGTCCCGCAGGTCCGGGTGGACATCCGCCGGCTCACGATCGGCGACCTCTCCGCGATCGAGCGCATCGAGCAGCGGGTGTACCCGACGCCCTGGTCGCGCTCGATGTTCGCCGGCGAGCTCGCCAAGCCGTCGTCCGTCTCCCTGGGCGCCTTCGACGAGAACGGCGCCCTCGCCGGCTATCTGATCGTCTCGCGCTACGTGGACGCCTGGCACGTCATGAACATCGCGGTCGACCTCGAGGCCCGCCGCTCCGGCGTGGCGAGCCGGCTCCTCGAGACGCTCTTCGAGCTCACCGCCGGCGACACCCGCCGCGGCTACACGCTCGAGGTACGCGTCTCGAACCGGGCGGCGATCGCGCTCTACGAGCGGTTCGGCTTCACGACGAGCGGCGTCCGCCGGGGCTACTACACGGACAACCGAGAGGACGCGCGGATCATGTGGAAGGACCCGATCCAGCAGCAGGACGAGTCGCATGGCTGAGAAGGGGGCCCACGGGGCGTGATCCTCGGGATCGAGACGTCCTGCGACGAGACCGCCGTGGCACTCGTCACGCGGGACGGAGAGGTGCGGGCGAACGTCGTCGCCTCGCAGGCCGCACTGCACGCGCGCTACGGGGGCGTCGTCCCGGAGGTCGCCTCGCGCCGCCACCTGGAGATGGTCGGCCCCGTCCTCGGCGAGGCGTTCGAGGAGGCCGACGCGCGGCTCGACGACGTGGACGCGGTCGCCGTGACGCGCGGCCCAGGGCTGATCGGCGCGCTCCTCGTCGGCCTCTCCGCCGCCAAGGCGCTCGCGTGGTCGCGCCGGCTGCCGCTCGTGCCGGTCGACCATCTCCACGGCCACGTCGGGTCGCTCTACCTGCGCCCGGAGCCGCTCGACCCGCCCTTCCTCTGCCTACTCGCGAGCGGGGGGCACACGCTCCTCCTCGACGTGCGGGACCGCTCCGGCCATCGCGTCGTCGGGACGACCCTCGACGACGCGGCCGGGGAGGCCTTCGACAAAGGGGCGCGCCTGCTCGGGCTGGGCTATCCGGGCGGCGCAGCGCTCGACCGCGCCGCGCGGGACGGCGATCCCGCTGCATACGCGTTCCCCGTCGCGCGGGTGCCGGGCTTCGACTTCTCGTTCTCCGGGCTCAAGACGGCGCTCCTGTATGCGGTCCGAGACCTGCCCGCGGACGAGGTCGAGCGGCGTCGCGCCGACCTCGCCGCGTCCTACCAGCGCGCCATCGTGCGCGCCCTGGTCGAGCGCACCCGGGCCGCGGCGGAGGCGCTCGGCGCGGAGCGGATCGCCGTCGTCGGGGGCGTCGCCGCCAACTCCGAGCTGCGCGCGGCGCTGCCCCAGGCGACGCTTGCGCCGCTCGCGCTCTGTACCGATAACGCAGCAATGATCGCGTCTGCCGCGCGCTATGCCGCGCCTATCCCCTTCCCCGAGTATCTTGCTCTGGATGCGTATGCCACGGCGGCCTGAGGCATTGCGGTCAGTCCTGCTCGCGGTGGTCGCGCTCGTCGCGACCGGAGTGGCAGTCGCCGGGACCGTCCAGAGCTCCGGAGACTCGCTCGCGCGCACGGCCGCGAAGGCGTGGGGAGGCGTGTTCGCCGACCGCCCGACCGCGGCGGCCGAGCAGCAGCAGCGGGTGCTCGTCGTGCTCTCGGCGCCGTCGCTCGCCGACCGGATGGCCGCCGCGGAGCAGCGTCCCTCCGCGCAGGAGCAGCGGAGCTGGACAGCCGAGGCGGAGGCCGCGCAACAGCTGCTCCTCGCCGGGCTGCGCGAGCGGGAGGTTCGCATCCGCCGCGACCAGGTCTTCACGCGCACGTTCAACGGCTTCTCCGCCCGCATCGGCGCCCGCGGCCTCGCCGAGCTCGAGCGGGCCCACGGGATCGCGGGCGTGTACCCCGTGCGGACGATCTATCCGGCCTCGCCGGCGGCCGAGGCGCTCGCGGGCCAGGAGCTCCAGCCCGGCGGCGGCGGCCGGGTCGAGGTCGGGCTCGCCGACCACGACGGGCAGGCTGTCACCGTCGCCCTGCTCGACACCGGCGTCGACCGCCTCCACCCGTTCCTGCGGGGACGCGTGCTGCGGGGCTTCGACGTCGTCGACGGCGACCGGGCCGCTGCTCCGGCGGCGAAGCCCGGGGAGCCCGGCATCGTCGAGGCGCACGGGACGCGCCTGGCCGGCCTCGTCGTCGGCAAGGACGGCCCGGACGGGCTCCGTGGCGTCGCAACGGGGGCGAGGCTGCTCCCGATCCGGGTCATGGGCTGGCGGCAGACGTCCGACGGGAGCTGGTCGGTGCTCGGCCGCGGCGACCACCTGCTCGCCGGGCTCGAGCGGGCCGTCGACCCCGACCGGGACGGAGACGTCGACGACGCGGCGCGGATCGCGCTCGTCGGCGGCGTGCAGCCCTACGCGGCCTTTGCGGACAGCCCGGAGGCCCGTGCGGTGGCCGGGGCCGCGCGGCTCGGGACGCTCGTGATCGCCCCCGTGGGGAACGACGGGCGGCCGGGGCCCGGGTTCGGCAGTGTGGCCGCCCCCGCCGCGGCCTCGGAGGCGCTCGCGGTCGGCACGCTCGACGCGCGCCGCGAGGTGCTGCAGGCGGATGCAACGCTCGAGATCGGATCCGACACCGTCCTCGACGAGACCGTCCGGATCCTGGGCGCCGCCGCGCCACAGGCGGCGGTCCGCATGGACGTCGCGGCCGTGAGCGGGCCCACGCTGGCCGCGCCCGACCGCGCCGAGACCGAGGCGGCGACGGGCGACGTGCTCGGTGACTTCTTCGACGAGGACGGGGTCAGCCTCGTCGCGGGGAAGGCGGCGGTCGTCAGCCCCGAAGGCGGCTCCATCGAACGCCGCGTTCGGAATGCCGCCGCCGCCGGCGCGACCGTCGTGCTCGTGACGGGCACGAGCCTCCCCGCCGGAGCCCTCGACCTCCAGGACGGCATCTCCGTCCCCGTGCTCGCCGTCCCGGCCGCCGCCGGCGAGGAGGCGCGCGCGGCCGCCGCCTCCGGCGAGGAGGCCGTGCTCGACGTCGCCGCCGCCGAGGCTCTCCCGAACGGCGCTCTCATGGACGTGGCGCCGTTCTCGTCCGGCGGCGTCGCCTTCGACGGCCGCGTGAAGCCCGACCTGGTCGCCCCGGGCGTCGGCCTGGCCACCGCCGACGCGGGCGGGGAGGGCTACGCCACCGTCACGGGC
>JBOHAK010000500.1:0-3474 GCA_050697795.1 Gaiellaceae bacterium | reverse complement strand
GCCGTGGGCGTCATGGACTACAGCTTCGGCAACTTCAAGCTCTACGTGACTGAGCCCCTGACGCGCGTGGACGGCGGCCTCTTGCGTGAGGTCACGCGCCTGCCGACCGACCACGAGATCGTCGTCGGCACGTACAACGTGGAGAACCTCGACCCCGGCGACGGCGCCGCGTTCGCACGCCACGCCGATCTCATCGTCAACCACCTCCGCTCGCCCGACCTGATCGCGATCGAGGAGATCCAGGACAACGACGGCGCGACCGACAGCGGCACGACGGACGCCTCGGCGACCTGGAACCTGCTCGTCGCGGCGATCCAGGCGGCCGGCGGGCCCGCCTACGAGTTCCGGCAGATCGATCCCGTGGACAACGAGGACGGCGGCCAGCCCGGCGGCAACATCCGCGTGGGCTTCCTCTTCCGCACCGACCGCGGGCTCGACTTCATCGACCGGCCCGGCGGGGACTCGACGACGGCGACCACGGTGGTCGACCACCCGTCGGGGCCGCGGCTCTCGTTCAGCCCGGGGCGGGTCGACCCGCAGGATCCCGCCTGGATCGCGACGCGCAAGCCGCTGGCCGGTGAGTTCCGGATGCGCGGGAAGAAGGTGTTCGTGATCGCGAACCACTTCAGCTCGAAGGGTGGCGACGAGCCGCTGTTCGGGCGCTTCCAACCGCCGACCCGCTCGACCGAGGTCGATCGACATGCCCAAGCGCAGTCCGTGAACGACTTCGTCGACGAGCTGCTCGCGGTCGACCCGCGCGCGAACGTCATCGTGCTCGGCGACATCAACGACTTCGAGTTCTCGCAGACGGTGGACATCCTCGAGGGGGGCGTGCTGACCACCCTCATGGACACGCTTCCGAAGCCGGAGCGCTACTCGTACGTCTTCGAGGGGAACTCGCAGGTGCTCGACCAGATCCTCGTGAGCGGCAACCTGCTGGGCAACTTCCCCATCGACTACGACCCGGTGCACGTGAACTCGGAGTTCGCCGACCAGGCGTCGGACCACGACCCGCAGGTCGCCAGGCTCGACCTCCGGGGCGCGCTGACGCCGAAGTAGGAAAACGAGCGCGCCGCCGCGGCCGGCGGCGGCGCGCTACTTCGCGAACTCGACGGCCCGGCTCTCGCGGATGACCGTCACCTTGATCTGGCCGGGGTACTCGAGCTGCTCCTCGATCTCGCGCGCGATCTCGTGCGAGAGGAGGACGGCCGAGTCGTCGTCGATCTCCGTCGGCTTGACCATGACGCGGACCTCGCGCCCGGCCTGGAGCGCGTAGACGCGCTCGACGCCCTTCTTCTCGGCGGCGATCTTTTCGATCGACTCGAGGCGCTTGATGTAGTGCTCGAGGCTCTCGCCGCGGGCGCCGGGGCGAGAGGCCGAGATGGCGTCCGCCGCGATCACGAGCACCGCCTCCACCGTCTGCGGCTGCACCTCGTAGTGGTGCGCCTCGACCGCGTGGACGACGTGCTGGGACTCCCCGTACCGCTTCGCCAGCTGCGCCGAGATGAGGGCGTGCGACCCCTCCATCTCGTGCGTCATCGCCTTCCCGAGGTCGTGCAGGAGCGCCGCCCGCTTCGCCGTCTTCACGCCGGCGCCGAGCTCCGAGGCCATGATCCCGGCCAGGTGGGCGCACTCGAGGGAGTGCTTCAGGATGTTCTGGCCGTAGCTCGTCCGGTAGCGGAGCCGCCCCAGCAGCTTGACGAGCTCGTCGTGCATCTTTCCGCAGTTGGCCTCGAAGACGGCCTGCTCGCCGGCCTGGCGGATGTGGTCCTCGATCTCGGCCTTCGAGCGGTAGTACATCTCCTCGATGCGGGACGGATGGATGCGCCCGTCCTCGACGAGCTTCGCGAGCGTGAGCTTCGCGACCTCCCGCCGGACGCCGTCGAAGGAGGAGAGCACGACCGCCTGGGGCGTGTCGTCGATGATGAAGTCGACGCCCGTGAGGTTCTCGAGCGCCCGGATGTTCCTGCCCTCGCGTCCGATGATGCGCCCCTTCATGTCGTCGGAGGGGAGCTCGACGAGGGACACGGTGGTCTCGGCGGCATGGCTCGCGGCGACGCGCTGGAGCGCGTCGGCCACGAGGTTGCGCGCGCGGCGCTTCGCGTCCGTTCGCGCCTCCTCCTCGAGCTGGCGGACCATGCGCGCCAGGTCGTGGCGCACGAGCTCCTCCGACCGCTCGAGGACGGTCCGCTTCGCTTCCTCGACGGTGAGCCCGGAGATCCGCTCGAGCTGACGGACCTGCTCCTCTTTCGCCGCCTTCGTCTCGTCCTGGAGCTGCCTGAGGTGCGTCTCGCGGTCGAGCACCCCCTGCTCGCGCCGCTCGAGCTCGACGAGCCTGCGGTCGCTCTCCTCGTCCTTCGTGACGACGCGCTCTTCGATCTTCGCGATTTCGGCACGCTTGTCCTTGAGTTCCTGCTCCACCTCGGCGCGCAGCCTGAGCGCCTGCTCGCGCGACTCGACCTGCGCCTCTCGGCGAGTCGCCTCGGCGTCCCGCTCGGCGTCGGCCGTGAGGATCTCGCGCTCCCGCACGGCCGCGGCTGCGCGGCGTGAGACGAGGAGACGCGTACCCGTGAACAGTCCGAGGAGCAGGCCGAGCGCGATCCCGAGGATCAGGAGGCCGATGAGTGATGCCATTGCTCGCTCCTACGTGGTCGAGCCCGTAGGAACGGCGCTTTCGGTGAATCGGCGGCCCGCGGGCACGCCTCGTCAGCGGCTACGTGACCGCCCGAGGTCTCCTCTCTGCCTTCGTGCTGCGTGCCATCTCGTCGTGTTCGAGGCTCGTTGTCGTCTCAGGTCCGATTCGGCGAAAAGCCGTCCCAGATGCAGGCAATTCATGTCTAAGTCCAGGCATCGTATCCTCCCTCAGCCGTTCTCGTCCAGCACGCCTACGGCGTGCTCGATGGAGTCGGAGGAGAACCCGCGGCGCGCGAGGAGGCGCCAGGCGGCCCGGCGGTCGGGGGCGCCCGTCGCCAGGGCTGCGGCGCGCTCGGGCTCCGGGAGGAGCTCCGAGAGGGCTGCTTGCGCGGGCTCCGGGCCGATTCCCTCCTGCTCGAGGCGGGCCGCGACGGCGGCGTCGCCCCAGCCCCGATCGGCGAGGACGGCGGCCCGCGAGCGGGCGAGGCGCGCGTCGTCGACGATCCCCGCGGATTCGAGTGTGGCGAGCGCCTCCTCGGCGGCCGGCGCTCGGATGCCGCGTGCGTCGAGCCGCTCGCGCAGGCGCCGCGAGGACAGGTCCCGGCGGGCGAGCGAGCGCGTCGCGGTGCCCAGCGCCTCGGCCCGTCTCAGCTCCCGGCGAAGCCGGCGCAGGAGCGGCCGCTCGAGCGGCACGCCCGGCGCAAGGCCGCAGCGGGCGACGACGTCGTCCGGGACGACGCGCCAGGCGCGGCCGTCCACCTCGAGCGCGACACGGCCGGGTCGCTGCCGGCGGACAGCGGTGAGCGTCGGCGCGGGGGCCCCGGCTCCGGGCCCCACGGG
>JBOHAK010000499.1:0-3387 GCA_050697795.1 Gaiellaceae bacterium | reverse complement strand
GCACTAGGCTAGGGCCTCATGTCGGATCTCTCCGACGCCGCTCCCTGGATCGCCATCGGCGCGGCTGCGGCGGCCGCGCTCGCGCTCCTCGTCTCGCTCGCGTTCTACCTGAAGCTCCGGGCCGTCCGGAAGGCGCAGCGCGTCCTCCTCGGCTCGGACAAGGACGATCTCGTCAACTTCGCCGTCTCGCTCCAGGCGCGGATCGACGATCTCCACCGCGCCGTGGACGAGGTCGCCGCCGGCCTCGCCCGGATCGACAAGCGCGTCGACGGGACGCTCTCGCACGTCGCGCTCGTACGCTACGACGCCTACGAGGACGCGGGCGGCCATCAGTCCGCCTCGCTCGCGTTTCTGGACGCGGCGCGCTCGGGCCTCGTGATGAGCGCCATCCAGGGCCGCGACTACGCACGCATCTACGTCAAGCAGCTCGACCGCGGTCGAGCTCCCGTGGCGCTCTCGCCGGAGGAGCAGGAGGCGGTCGACCGGGCGATGGCGCACTAGAGGAGGCTTCATGCCGTACCGCAAGGCCGAGATCCGACCGCTTCGCCCCGAGGACGAGCCGCTGCTCTTCGGCCTGGCGAGCATGGACCGCGGCGCGGACGAGCGTACCCTGGCCGTGCTCGAGCACGAGACCGTCTTCGTGGCGGCGCTCGAGGGAGCCCCGGCGGGCTACGTCGCCCTCGACGAAGCGGGCGGCGCCGTGCGGGTCGACCAGCTCTTCGTGAGCCCCGAGCACGAGGCCGAGGGGGTCGGGAAGCAGCTCCTCGAGTTCGCGGAGGGCTACGCGATCGCGGAGGGCGCGACGACGCTCCAGGTCGTGGTCGCGGTCGGCGACCGGCGGGCGACGGCCTTCTACCGCGGTCGCGGCTTCGTGCCCGTCGGCGAGGACCTGCTCGAGCTCGTCCTTCCCCGTCGTTAGGGGCCTGTCGCTCATCTACGATTAGCGGCTGTGCAGCAGGTTCTCGTGCTGAACGCGAGCTACGAGCCGCTCAACGTGTGCTCGGTGAGGCGCGCGCACGTGCTCGTCTTCAAGGGCAAGGCGGAGGTGCTGGAGGAGCTGCAGCAGCCGCTGCGCTCGGCCTCGTCGACCTTTCCCTGGCCGCACGTGATTCGTCTGGTGAGCTACGTCAGGGTGCCGCGGGCGGTGAAGCGCAAGATCTCCCGCAAGGCGCTGTTCGCGCGCGACGGCTATCGCTGCGTCTACTGCGGCACGGCCGGGAGGCTCACGCTCGACCACGTCGTGCCGCGCTCCCGCGGCGGCGACTCGGTGTGGGAGAACGTCGTCAGCTCCTGCGCCCCCTGCAACCTCCGCAAGGGCAACCGGCTGCCCGAGGAGGTCCAGATGCGCCTGCACGTCTCGCCGACGGCCCCCACGCCGTCGCTTTTCGTGACGCTCGCGGCGCCGCGGATCCCCGACCGCTGGGAGCCCTACCTCTCGGCGTACGCCTAAGAACCCCGCCGGGCTTCGCTGCGAAGCGCGCCGAGCTCGCCACCACTGCGCGCCGAAGCGCACCAAACCGTCCCCACGTCCGTCCGCGCCGGCCATGTCAGGGGTGAGACCCCGGGCGTGTCCGCGGGAGACGCGGCCGCGCGCCGTTTCCGCTCGGCCACGCGGGCGGGCCAGGTCCGGAACAGGGGCGGGCTTGGCCCGCCCCTGTGGATTCCGGCGGCGCTAGGCGTCGTAGTAGAGCGCGAACTCGGCCGGGTGCGGCCGGAGCGCGACGACGTCGACCTCCAGTTCGCGCTTGTAGTCGATCCACGTGCGGACGAGCTCCTCGCTGAAGACCCCGCCGCGCAGGAGGAACTCGTGGTCGACCTCGAGCGCGTCGAGCGCGTCGGCGAGCGAGCCCGGGACCTGGGCGATCCCCGCGCGCCGCTCCTCGAAGAGGTCGAAGTCGGCCGGCTCGCCCGGGTCGAGCCCCTTCTCGATCCCGTCCAGCCCGGCCATCAGCATCGCCGCGAAGGCGAGGTACGGGTTCGCCGTCGCGTCGGGGCAGCGGAACTCGACGCGCTTCGCCGAGGCGGAGTCCGAGTACATCGGGATCCGGATCGCCGCGGAGCGGTTGCGCTGCGAGTAGACGAGGTTCACGGGCGCCTCGTAGCCGGGCACGAGGCGGCGGTACGAGTTCGTAGTCGGCGCGCAGAACGCGAGCAGGGCCGGCGCGTGCATGAGGAGGCCGCCGAGATAGGCCCGGGCGAGCTGGGAGAGCCCGGCATAGCCGGACTTGTCCGAGAACAGCGGCGTGCCCTCCTTCCAGAGGGACTGGTGCGTGTGCATGCCCGAGCCGTTCTCGCCAAAGATCGGCTTCGGCATGAACGTCGCCGCCTTGCCGTGGCGGCGGGCGATGTTCTTGACGACGTACTTGTACGTCATGACCTGGTCGGCCATGCGCGTGAGCGTCTGGTAGCGGAGGTCGACCTCGCACTGCCCCGCCGAGGCCACCTCGTGGTGGTGGAACTCGCACGGGACCCCGACGCGCTCGAGTGTGAGCACGATCTCGGTGCGGAGGTCGTGGAGCGTGTCGTGCGGCGCCGGCGGGAAGTACCCGCCCTTCTCCCGGACGGTGTAGCCGAGCCCGGGACGGCCCGAGTTCCAGTGCCCCTCGGCCGAGTCCACGGCGTAGTGCGCGCGGTTCCCCGCGAGCTCGTAGGAGACCTCGTCGAAGACGAAGAACTCGCACTCGGGCCCGAAGTTGGCCGCGTCCGCCACGCCCGTCTCGCGCAGGTGCTCCTCGGCCCGCCACGCCACCCGGCGCGGGTCGCGCGCGTAGGGCTCTCCCGTCGTCGGGTCGGCGACCTCGCAGACGAGCGAGAGCGTCGGCGCCTCCGTGAACGGGTCGAGCACGGCGCTCGCCGGGTCGGGCATGAGCAGCAGGTCGCTCTCGGCGATCCCCTGCCACCCGCGGATGGACGAGCCGTCGAAGCCGAGCCCTTCGGCGAAGGCCGACGGGCCGAACGCGCTCACGGGCAGTGTCATGTGCTGCCAGCTTCCGAACAGGTCGCAGAACTTGAGATCCACCATCTGGGCTTTCTGCTCGAACGCCCACGCGACCGCCTCCTCGGGCTCGGGCTGCGCCCCGTTCGCGAGGTACGCCTTCGTCTCCAACCCCTGCATCCCGCCTCCTCTCGGTCCACGAAAAAAGCCCCAGCGGTCGGGAACGACCTCTGAGGCTCCGTTGCCTACTCGCGGCGCCGCCGTCGGCTGCCGCGTTTCGAACCATAGCGCGACCCCTGGACGGATCTCAAGCCCGGGGGTATCCTCGACCGCAGCGTGCGATTCGCCAGAGTCTGAGACACCAGGTGTCGCGGCCCCCCTTCTAGGGGCGCCGAACTTGTCGCCTGCGTTCGACTCGACCTGAAGGAGCACGCTCATGAAGGCCGTCCCCG
>JBOHAK010000498.1:0-1809 GCA_050697795.1 Gaiellaceae bacterium | reverse complement strand
ACCTCGCCGCGTTGCTGGCCGGGCCGCTTGACGATCACCACGGGGAAGGCGAGATCGGCCAGGTTCGTCGGGGAGTCGGGGTCGATGTGCCGGCGCAGCTGGCCGGGCCGCACGGATACCCCGTGGTCGGAGGCGAGGACGACGAGCGAATCGTCGTACCGGCCGAGCTCCTGGAGCTTCCTCATGAGCCGGCCCACGAGTGAGTCGATGCACTGCGCCTGCAGGAGAAGCCTTTGGTGTGCCTGGGTCGTCAGCCAGGAATCCGGTTGCCAGCGCAGGTCGCCTGGGGGAAGCCCGGGCGTGTGAATGCGGACTGTTCGGAACACGTTCGAGCGGCACGAGGGAAGGAACTTCCACGGCTCATGGGGCAAGAGGATGTGGATGAAGTCGAGCGTGGGACGTCCGGTCGCGCCGACCGAGGCCACGAACGCCCTCCACCGGGCGAGCTTCCCTTTCCTCTCCCGGGGGTCGTCGTCGTCGGCGAGGAAGTCGCCCCCGCCCGTCGCCACCGAGGGGAGACGTCGCTCGTAGCGCGGGGGCGCCACCATGTGCGCATAGAGCACGCCGACGTCTGAGAAGAGCGACCGCATCCTCTCGCCGAAGGCGTCGGTCTCGCTCTCGCACAGGTCGCGAGGGCAGAGTCGCGTGTTCGACTCGTGGACGTTCAGCCGGTACCGCCCGCGGAGGAGCGTGAAGAGGTTGCGCGGGTGGTCGGCGAACACGGGGAGCTGATCCGACTCCGGGAGCCTCCCCGTGAGGAGGGACGGAACCGCGTGGACGGTCTCCCAGCCCACGGTGGTGGCGTTCCTGAACCAGGTCGCGCCTCGAGCAAAGGCTGCGATGTTCGGGTAGCGGACGGAGTCGATCTCCCCGCTGCTCGTCATGATCGCCGGGGTGGGGAACTCGTCGAGGATCACGAAGACGATCGGCGGTGCCTCGGATCCCGAGCCGGCCGCCGCCTGTGCAACCTGCGGCGTGGGCGGGAAGACGAGCTTCGTGACGGGGGAGGAGAAGAGAAAGAGCGCCGGGAACAGGAGCGAAGCCGGGGCGAGGATGGTGAGCAGCCGCCGCACGGGCTCCAGGCGGAGGTAGGCGATCGCTGCGGCCACGGCGAGGAGCGCCGCTCCCACGAGGATCGGCAGCGATCCGAGGCCGTCGATTCTCTTCAGCGCCTGGGCGGCGAAGAGGCCGACGAGGGCAGCCACGAAGACGAGGTGCAGTCCGAGGCGAAGCCGCCGGTCGACGAGCCCGGCGAGCGCCTCGACGGCCAGCATCGCGAGCGGCGGCACGACCGTGACCAGGAGCGCGAAGAGAACGATGTCGCCACTCGTCGAGCCCCGTACCGCGAAGAACTCCGCGTTGCGGGAGAGCAGGTCGAAGAGCGGTTGCGAGAGCGCGAATGCGGAGAGGCCGGCGAGCTGCGCGCCGTTGACGGCCAGTTCGCCGATGGACGAGCGCCGGGTCCGCGGGCCGGTCCGTGCTCGGCGTGCCGACCGCGGTCTTGCTTCTGCTTCGAGCTCCGCCCCGGTGCGGCTCACGGCCGCGAGGCGCGCTCATCTCGTCGGCGGGACGACTCCTCGTCGCGCTTGCGGAATCCCAGAATCTCCAGCACGCGGTGCCACCAGATCTTGCCCATGACAGCGACCGCGGCGACGCCCCCCACCACCGCCTGCAGGATCATGCTCCCGCTGCCGGGATCGAGATAGGCGAGCAAGCTCACGGCCGCGCTGGCCCGTCGGTCCGAGGGTCGGCCTTCACGAGACCGACACAATAGCGGCGTTACCGGCCGGGCGGCTTGCGCCGTGCGCG
>JBOHAK010000497.1:0-2829 GCA_050697795.1 Gaiellaceae bacterium | reverse complement strand
CGTCTTCCGCGCGCTTACGTCCCCTGTCGGCACCGGAGATTCCGGACCCGCATGGCTAACGCGATCCACGGAAGCAGACCGAAACGGCCGAGAATGTGCGGAACCGCGGCGGGCAGTCTTCCAAGCTCAGGTGTTCGAACTCGACGACCCCCGCTTCCGCAGCTCAGCCGTGACGTTCGGCGATGGCGCGAGCGCGCTCTCGAGCACGCGCGGCAGCGGAAACTCGAGCGCGACCGACGCCGCGATCTCGGGCACGAGCTTTGAGCTCAAGCGTGCCCAGGCGTGTCAGGTGTGATCGTCCGTGCGCGTGCCGTGCCCCCTCCGGTGCTCCCACGGCCGGAAGAAAATCCCGATTTGCAGGGGTGTTCGAATCCAGCCCGGCCCATCTCCACGAGCCCGAATCCGAGCTCGGGGTTTCACTCATGTCCTGCTCGACCCCTTACGCCGGCTCCTCCCGCGACGACAAGGTCGAGACGGCAAGGACGTCGCCGAGCCAGCTCTCGATCCCGCCTGCGATCTCCTCCCCGCCGTCGGCGACCATCATGAGATGCGGGCGGCCAGGGAACTCGAGGTAGTCCGTCCTCGCCGCTGATCCCTTGTACCTGTCGTACTGCTTCTTCGCGAGCGAGGCCGGAACGGTGTGGTCCTCCTCCGCGCCCACGATCAGCAAGGGTGCTCGATCCTCGCCCTTGAAACGCACCTCGGTCGGCGGATTCATGTGGAAGTTCGCAAACCCCGCCTCGTAGAAGATCTGTCCCGTCTCGGGAACCGCGTACTTCTCGTAGGCGGCCGTAGCGTCCTCGGGCGAGAACGTGTTCACGAACCCATACGTGAACTCTTCGAGCGTCAGAGCCACGACCCCGTGCCACCTCGACGGATGCGCAAGTGCGGGCGAGGCAGCTTTGAGCGAGGAGAACGGCAAGACGAGGATGCCCTTCGGCGGTGCCGGGCTCATCGCAACGCCCGCGCGTCCAAGCCCGCGATCGAGCAGCAGCTCCACGATCAGGCCGCCGAACGAATGGCCGATCAGCACAGGCGGCTCGTGGAGCACGCGGATCTGCTCCTCGTAGTGGTCGACGATTTCCCGAATGCCAAGGCCCTTGAGCTCCTCTGCCGCTGCTCTGAGCTCCTCGACGTCTCCTTCCTTTCGCGGCCACTCGGGAGCGGACACTTCGAAGCCTCTGGACTCGAAGTACTCGGCAAAGGTGTCCCAGCTCCGCGACGAGAGCCAAGCTCCGTGAATGAACATCAGTGGAACACGATCGGTGGCGGCGGCTTCCACGGCGACCTCCTCAGGCTAGTGACTCGACCACCCTACGCCCGTCGCGCGAAGACCGAAAGCACGTTCGCCACCTCGTTACATTCGGGCCTGGGTTCGCGGCGTCCGCGATGACTCGCCCGGCCCGTCCCTCAGGCGGCCGCCACGGACTCGATGGCGAGCAGGTTGCCGTCCGGGTCCCTGCACCACGCCGCCCGCACGTCGCCGACCTGGGCGACGCCGCCCTCCGTCTTCAGCTCGGGGAGGTCGTAGTCCTCGAACTCGACGCCGCGCTCGCGCAGGGTCGTCACGGCCGCGTGGACGTCGTCGACCCGGAAGCCGGCGACGGTGTGCCTGCTCTTCCCGGCGCCCACGCTCTCGTAGACGAGGAGCGTGCCCTGCCCGGCCCTGAACTCGGCCTCGCGGTTCTCGGGCAGGTCGTCGCGGCGCTCCTGGAGCTCGAGGCCGAGCGTCTCCCCGTAGAAGCGGATCGCGGCCTCGACGTCCGAGACCGGCACGATGGCCACGATCCCGGCCTCCGCGAGCCTCATGACCGCACGCCGGCCGGCTTCGGAAGCGGCTCGATCGCCTTCAGCGCGCGCTCGATCTCGTCCTCCGGGAGGGCGAAATCCTCGAGGCCGCCGTGGAGGTACGCGTCGTAGGCGCCGAGGTCGAAGTGGCCGTGACCGGAGAGGTTGAAGAGAATCGTGCGCTCGCGGCCCTCCTCGTCGGCTCGGGCGACGGCCTGCTCGACGCCGTGAACGGCATGCGCCGCCTCCGGTGCCGGGATGATCCCCTCCGCGCGGGCGAAGCGCACCGCCGAGGCGAAGACGTCCGTCTGCCCGTAGGCCTCGGCGCGGACGAGGCCGTCGAGGACGAGCTGGGAGACGAGCGGAGCCATGCCGTGGTAGCGCAGGCCGCCCGCGTGGATGCCCGGCGGGACGAAGTCGTGGCCGAGCGTGTGCATGGGGACGAGGGGCGTGAGCTGGCCGGTGTCGCCGAAGTCGTAGGCGAACGGGCCGCGCGTCAGCGTCGGGCAGGCGGCCGGCTCGCAGGCGAGCACCTCGATCTCGCGCCCGGCGATCTTCTCCCGCAGGAACGGGAAGGCGAGCCCGGCGAAGTTCGAGCCGCCGCCCACGCAGCCCGCGACCAAATCGGGGAACGCCCCGGCCAGCTCCATCTGCGCGAGCGCTTCCTGCCCGATCACGGTCTGATGCATGAGGACGTGGTTGAGCACGCTGCCGAGCGAGTACGCGCTGTCGTCGCGCTGGGCGGCGTCCTCCACGGCCTCCGAGATTGCGATCCCGAGGCTGCCGGGCGAGTCCGGGCTCGCCTCGAGGACGGCGCGCCCCGACTGCGTGTCCTCCGACGGGCTGGGGACGACCGCCGCGCCCCACGTCTCCATCATCGAGCGCCGGTACGGCTTCTGGTCGTAGGAGACCCGGACCATGTAGACCTTGCACTCGAGCCCGTAGAGCCCGCAGGCGAAGGCGAGCGCGCTGCCCCACTGGCCGGCGCCCGTCTCGGTCGCGATGCGCGTGCGGCCGGACTCCTTCACGTAGTAGGCCTGC
>JBOHAK010000496.1:0-3702 GCA_050697795.1 Gaiellaceae bacterium | reverse complement strand
GTGGATCTTCTTGCCGATCGCCTTGCGCAGGTCGTCCGCCTCGGCGGGCGTGAACCCGGCGAGCTGCTTGGCGATCTCCATGTACTGCTCCTGGTAGATGCAGATCCCGTAGGTCGGCTCGGTGATCGGGCGGAGCCGGTCGTCCAGGAACGTCACCTGCTCGCCGCCGTGCTTCCGCTTCCCGTAGATGGGGATGTAGCCCATCGGGCCCGGCCGGTAGAGCGCCACGAGCGCGATCAGGTCCTCGAACTCGGTCGGCTTCACCTGGCGGAGCGCCTCCCGCATCCCCGACGACTCGAACTGGAAGACGCCGGTGGACTCGCCCCGCTGGAGCAGCTCGTACGTCTTCGCGTCGTCGAGCGGAATCCGCGCGATGTCGACGCCGCCCACGAGCCCGACCGCCTTGTCGATGACGTCGAGGTTCCGCAGGCCGAGGAAGTCCATCTTCAGGAGCCCGAGCGCCTCGACGTCCTCCATCGCGAACTGCGTCACGACCTCCTGCTCGGCGCCCTTCTGCTGGAGCGGCAGGTACTCGGTGAGCGGCCGGTCGCCGATCACGACGCCGGCGGCGTGGATCGAGTCCTGGCGGACGAGCCCCTCGAGCGGCCTGGCCAGGTCGACGATCTGCCGCACGAGCTCGTCGCCGTCGTAGGCCTGCTTCAGCTCGGCGCCCGGCTTCAGGCAGTCGGCGAGGTAGACCTTCGGCCCCTCCGGGATGAGCTTCGCGACCCGGTCGACCGTGCCGTACGGGATGTCGAGGACGCGGCCGGCGTCGCGCACGGCGGCGCGCGCCATCATCGTCCCGAAGGTGATGATCTGCGCGACCTGGTCGCGGCCGTACTTCTCGGAGACGTAGTTGATGACGCGGTCTCGCCCGTACACGCTGAAGTCGATGTCGATGTCCGGCATCGACTTGCGACCCGGGTTCAGGAAGCGCTCGAAGAGCAGGTCGTATTTGATGGGGTCGATGTCGGTGATCTCGAGCGAGTAGGCGACGATCGAGCCGGCCGCCGACCCGCGGCCCGGCCCGACGCCGATCCCGTTCGTCTTCGCGAAGCGGATGAAGTCCCAGACGATCAGGAAGTAGTCGGCGAAGCCCATCTCCCGGATCGTCTTGAGCTCGAAGCGGAGGCGCTCCTGGAGCTCAGGCGTCACCTTGCCGTATCGCTTTTGCAGGCCTTTTTCGCAGAGCTCGACGAGGTAGTCGAAGGCCTCGCGCCCGTCCGGGGTGGGGAAGTGCGGCAGGCGGATGACGCCCAGCTCGATGGCGACCGAGCAGCGCTCGGCGATCTCGAGCGTGCGCCGCACGGCCTCCGGGTAGTCGGCGAAGTCCTGCGCCATCTCGGCCGGCGTCTTGAAGTAGAACTGGTCGGTGTCGAACTTCCAGCGGCTCGGGTTGGCGAGCGTGTCGCCCGACTGGATGCAGAGCAGCGCCTCGTGCGCGCGCGCGTCCTCGTGGCGGAGGTAGTGGACGTCGCCTGTCGCGACGAGCGGCAGCCCGGTCGCCGACGCGATCTCGGCGAGCGAGGCGTTGATCCGCTTCTGCACGTCGAGCCCCGCGTCCTGGAGCTCGAGGTAGACCGAGTCGCGCCCGAAGATGTCGCCGAGCCGCGCGACCTCCGCCTCGGCCTCGGGCCGGTTGCCCTCCTCGAGCGCCTTGCAGACGCGCCCCGAGAGGCAGCCTGAGAGCGCGATCAAACCGCCGGCGTGCGAGGAGAGGAGCTCCCAGTCGACTCGCGGCTTGTAGTAGTAGCCCTCCAGGTAGCCCGCAGAGGCGAGCTTGATCAGGTTCGCGTAGCCCTCGTTCGACTCCGCGAGGAGCGTCAGGTGCGCGTAGCCCTTCCTCTGCGCGCGCCGGTCGTCGGCGACGTAGACCTCGCAGCCGAGGATCGGCTTGACCCCCTGCTTCCCGGCCTCGCGGTAGAGCTCGACCGCGCCCGCGAGGGAACCGTGATCGGTGAGCCCGACCGCCGGCATCTCGAGCTCGGCCGCGCGCGCGGCGAGCTCGGGAATCCTGCAGGCCCCGTCGAGTATCGAGTACTCGGAATGGACGTGGAGGTGGACGAACTGCGCTTCGGGCACGGGACGAGCCATCTTAGACCCGCAGGTGGACGCCAACCGTTGCTCCAACTAGGATATCCGAACGATGCCTAAACAGATATCCAAACCGGACAAGACCTCCTTGGTCATCAACCGCGAGAAGGTGGCCGAGGTGCGCGAGATCCTGGCGACGAAGACGCTGACAGAGACGGTCGACGCCGCACTCGACGAGGTGATCGCACTCGCGGCACGCCGGCGCCTGATGGACCGGATTCGCCGGGACGGCGGCATCGGGCCGGCCCCCGACGAGCTTCGCCGCCTACGGACGCCGCGCGGTGGCGCTCTTCCTCGCTGACACGAGCGCCTGGCACCGGAGCGGACAGACCGAGGCGAGATGGTCGTCCCTCCTCGAGGACGACGCGCTTGCGCTCTGTGCGCCGGTGACCCTCGAGCTCCTGTACTCCGCGCGAGGCCCGGCGGACTACCGGACGCTCGCCGGGGTGCTCGGATATCTCCCGACGCTGCCGCTCGACCCTCGTGCAGAGACGTTGGCTGCCCGGACGCAACGTGCGCTCGCGGAACGGAGCCAGCACCGGGGCCCATCGCCGGTTGACCTCCTGGTGGCGGCGGTGGCCGAGGCACACGGTGCCGTGCTCCTGCACTACGACCGGCACTTCGACCTCATCGTCCGCGTCACCGACCAGCCGGCCGAGTGGCTCGCTCCGCGGGGCAGCCTCGACTAGTAGCCCTCTCTCCGCAGAACAACCGCGACCGCCACGAGCACGGCGGCGGTGACGGCGACGAACGCGTAATAGGCCCGAGCCCACGCCGGGTCTCCCCAGATCGCGACCGCCGCGAGTGCCGCGAGCGCCGTCCAGATTGCCGGCGCCGGACGGGCCAGCCGCCGGCCGAGATCGTGCATCGGCCGATGGTACGCCGGGTTCCGACTAGCGCCGTCCCCCGTCCGTGGGCTCGCGGTGGACGGCGACGCCCGAGACGACGAGCGCGACCCCGGCGACCTCTGGCCACGAGGGCACCTGGGCGAGGACGACGATGCCGATCACCGTCGCGGTCGCGGGCAGGAGCGAGACGAGGAGCGCGTACGTCGCCCGGCGCATGCGCGCCATCGCGAGCTGGTCGCAGACGTACGGGATCACCGACGACGTGATTCCCACCCCGACTCCCGCGGCGAGCGCGACCGGGTCGACGAAGGCCGGGAGCGCGGCCCAGCCGCCGAGCGGCGTCGCCACGACCCAGGCGACCAGCATCGCGGCCGCGAGACCGTCGATGCCGCTCATCCCGCCGTGCTGGGCGACCCGGTGGGCCAACACGATGTAGAGGGCGAAGAGCGCCGCGTTCGCGAACGCAAACGCGAGCCCGGCGGACTCGGCCGCGATCTGAACGTCGGTCAGGAGGTAGACGCCGCCGACGGCGAGCACGAGCGCCCCGCCGTTTCGCGCCGTGCGCGCCCCGAGCGCCGCGAGCGCGATCACGGGCAGGAACTCGATCGCGGCCACCGTCCCCAGCGGGAGCCGGTCGATCGAGACGTAGAAGCAGACGTTCATGACGGCGAGGACCGCTCCCATCGCGAGCACGAGGCGCCGCCCGTCCGTGTCGAGCGCGGCGAGCGCGCGCCACGGCCGGCGCCAGGCCGCGAAGACG
>JBOHAK010000495.1:0-15001 GCA_050697795.1 Gaiellaceae bacterium | reverse complement strand
CGGCGGCCCTCCTCCCATTGCTGCCGGGCGCTCTCGAGCATCAGCGGGCCTCGCCCGCCAGCGCCCGCCCGCAGCGGGCGTCGGGACACCACCGTGGGCCGGCCTCCTCGACGACGGCCTCGCCGAGCTCGTAGCCCGGGCGCGCAAGCGCGAAGGCCGCGTGGGCGTGGAGGCACTTGAGCTTGCCCGGCGTTTGCGTCCCGGCGATGCCCACGTCCAGCTCGGGGCGCAGCTCTCGCTGCTCGCGGTCGGCTCGGGCGAGGCTCTCGCCAAGGGCGGGATCGCGCTCGGCCGCGAGGGACCAGCGCTCGACCCCGCCGGCGGCCTCCGACCGGGCGATCGCCGCCACGAGCCAGGGACACGTCAGGTAGTACGAGGTCGGGAACGGCTTGCCGTCGTCGTCGAACGGCGCCTGCTCCGTGACCGCGGGATAGCCGTGCGCACAGCGAACAGCCACGCGCCGAAACGGGCGCGCAGGGCGGCCGAGCTGCCAGGACACCACTCGCCGGTCGTCCACCCGATCATGGTAGCCCCGCCGCGGGAACGCCAATCGCGCCGCCGGCGCAGGCTAGCCGCCCCGCCGCGCCCGGTTCCATTCGTCGCTGCCCGTGACGATGAAGAGGCGCTCGCCCGGCTTCACAAGCCCGAGCCGACGGGCCTCCCGCTCGATGAAGCCCGCCGTCTCGGCCTCCGCCAGGGACTTCTCGAGCTCAGCGTTCGCGCGCGCGATCCGGTCCACCTGCGCCTGCCGGACTGCGACGTCGTCCTGGGCGTCCCGGTAGGCGCGCAGCGGCTGCACGTATCCGACCGCGATCACGACGAGGACGAGCGCACCGATCCAGCGCAGCGCGAGCGCGGAGCGCGAGCGACGGCGTGACGTGTGGCGGCGACCCCGAGCAGCCATGGGCATGCCAACTTCGACCGCAGCCCACACCCTCCTGCTCCCGGCGACGACGAGGATAGAGACGGCGCCGGACGGAGCGGGCGCCGCCCGGCCGCTACGCGGTCTCGACCTTGATGACGTTCGTCGTGCCGGGGACGTTCACCGCCGTCCCGGCCGTGATGACGACGCGGTCGCCCGGCTCGACCAGGCCGGTCTCCCGCGCCGCGTCGAGCGCCGCCGACCAGAGGTGCTCGACGTCGTTTGCCTGCTCGATCTGGGCGGAGACGACGCCCCACTCGAGCGCGAGCTGCTGGACGGCCTGGCGCTGGTGGGTGACGGCGATGATCGGCCGCCGCGGCCGGTGGCGGGCGACGGCCGAGGCGGTGCGGCCGCTGTAGGTCGGCACGAGGATCGCGGCGGCTCCGAGCACCTCGGCGATGTCGCAGGCCGCGTTCGACATCGCCTCGCCGACGGTCGGGAACGGCTGGTCGGCCGCCTGGGCGAGCTCGTGGCGGTGCCCGAGGCTCGGCTCCACCGCGCGGGCGATGCGGTCCATGTAGGCGACGCTCTCGACCGGGTAGCGGCCGATCGCCGTCTCGCCCGACAGCATGAGGGCGGAGGTGCCGTCGAGGATCGCGTTCGCGACGTCGCTCGCCTCGGCGCGCGTCGGCTCCGGCCTGCTCATCATGGTCTCCAGCATCTGCGTGGCCGTGATCGCCGGCCTGCTGTGCTCCAGCGCGCACTGGAGGACGCGCTTCTGCACGAGCGGCACGACGGCCGGGCCGATCTCGACCCCGAGGTCGCCCCGCGCCACCATGACCGCGTCCGACGCGGTGACGATCGCGTCGAGCTCGTCGAGCGCCTCTCCCTTCTCGATCTTCGCGATCACGAGCGCCTTGGAGTCCGCGGCGTTGAGGAGCTCGCGCAGACCACGGCAGTCGGCCGCGGAGCGCACGAACGAGAGCGCGACGTAGTCGACCCCGAGCGAGAGGGCGAACTCGAGGTCCGCGAGGTCCTTCTCGGTCAGCGAGGGAACGGGGATCGGCACCCCGGGGATGTTCACCCCCTTGTGCGCGCCGACGGCCCCGCCCACGAGGACGGTGGCGCGAGCGCGGCCCTCCTCGACCTCCTCCACCCGCAGGCGCACGAGGCCGTCGTCGATGAGCACCTCGTGTCCGGGATGGAGCACGAGCGTGAGCACCGGCGGCATGACCGGGAGATCCTCGGGGCGGCCGTTTCCCTCCCCGGAGATCGTGACCTCGTCGCCCTCCACGAGGATCCGGGGCACGTCGAGGTCGCCGACGCGGATCTTCGGGCCCTGGAGGTCGGCGATGAGGGCCAGCGGCCGCCCGGCCCGCTGCTGCGCTGCCCGCACGAGCCGCGCGCGCTCGCCGTGCTCCTCGTGCGTCCCATGGGAGAAGTTGAGCCGGGCGGCGTCCATGCCCGCCGCGACGAGGCGGTCCATCGCCTCCTCGCTCGACGAGGCCGGTCCGATCGTGCAGACGATCTTCGTCCGACGCAGACCGGGGCTCGTGCTCACTCCTCCACGGTAGCGCGAGGGGCCCCCGGCGCCGGGGCGATCATGTCCCTTGCACACGGGTCTGAGAGATCCGCGAGGGGCCGGCCGCGAGCCTCCCTCCGGTTTCACCGTAGCGAGGCAAAGCGCGCGCATGGTCTCCGGACCGTGCCGGAAGCGTGCCTTCTCAGCGCCCCGCGCGGGGGAACGCCGCCCAGCCCGGGTACTCGGCGCGCTCGCCGAGCTCCTCCTCGATCCGCAGGAGCTGGTTGTACTTCGCGACCCGGTCGCTCCGCGAGGGGGCGCCCGTCTTGATCTGCCCCACGCCGGTCGCGACGGCCAGGTCGGCGATGGTCGTGTCCTCCGTCTCGCCCGAGCGGTGAGACATGACCGCCGCGTACCCGTTCGCGCGCGCGAGGTCGATCGTCTGGAGCGTCTCTGTGAGCGTCCCGATCTGGTTGACCTTGACGAGGATCGCGTTGCCGACGCCCTCGTCGATGCCGCGGCGCAGGCGCTCGACGTTCGTGACGAACAGGTCGTCGCCGACGAGCTGCACGCGGTCGCCGAGCCGCTCCGTCAGGCGCCGCCACGCGCTCCAGTCGTCCTCCGCGAGCCCGTCCTCGATGGACACGATCGGGTAGCGCGCACAGAGCTCCTCCCACAGCCCGGTCATGCCGTTCCCGTCCAGCTCGCGGCCCTCGAGCCGATAGCTGCCGTCGGCGAAGATCTCCGTCGCGGCCGGGTCGAGAGCGACCCCGACGCGGTCGGCATGACCCGCCCGCCCGGCCGCCTCGAGGACGACCGCGATCGCCTCCTCGCTCGAGCCGAGATCGGGCGCGAAGCCGCCCTCGTCGCCCACCGCGGTCGCGTGGCCGCGCTCGTGCAGGAGCTCTTTCAGCCGGTGGAACGTCTCCACGCCGATTCGCAGCGCCTCGGCGAAGGAGGAGGCACCAGCCGGCACGACCATGAACTCCTGCAGGTCGAGCGAGTTCTGCGCGTGCGCGCCGCCGTTGACGACGTTCAGCATCGGCACCGGCAGCACGCGGGCCTCGTCACCGCCCAGCCAGCGGTAGAGGGGGACGCCCGCCTCGAGCGCCGCCGCCTTCGCCGCGGCGAGCGAGCACCCGAGCACGGCGTTCGCCCCGAGGCGAGACTTGTTCGGCGTCCCGTCGAGTTCGACGAGGAGCCGGTCGAGGCCCGCCTGGTCGTCCGCCGAGACGCCCACGAGCGCAGGCCCGATCTCGCGCTCCACATTCTCGACCGCGCGGAGGACGCCCTTGCCGAGGTACGAGCCGGCGTCGCCGTCGCGGAGCTCCACCGCCTCGAACTGTCCGGTGGAGGCACCGGAGGGCACGTCGGCGCGGCCGACGGCACCCGAGTCGAGCGTCACCTCGACCTCCACGGTCGGATTGCCGCGCGAGTCGAGTATCTGGCGGGCATGGACGCGGGTCACCTTCACCGGAGGGCCTCCTTGGCGCGGTCGAAGTAGCGATCCTGCTCGTCGAGCGGCAGAGACGTCCAGTCGCGGCCCTCCTCACCGGCGAGCGCGGCGGCGCGCTCGACCCGCTCGACGAAGCGCCCGCTGACCGCGCGGAGCGCGAGCTCGGGATCGACGTTCAGGCGCCGGGCCACGTTGACGGTCGCGAAGAGGACGTCGCCGAGCTCGGCAAACACGGCGGGATCCGGCTCGGTCTCCGCCGCCGGCGCCGCGGCCGCCGCGAGCGCCGCGCGCAGCTCGGCCAGCTCGTCGTCGAGGTCCGCGAGCGCGCCGTCCGCGTCCGGGTAGTCGAACCCGGCCGCCGCGGCCCGGCGCTGCACCTTGCGCGCGTGGAGCAGCCCCGGGAGCGTGCCCGGCACGTCGTGGAAGATCCCCTCCCGGTCCTCCTGCTCGCGCTTCAGCTCCTCCCAGCGGCCCTTGACGGCCGCCGGCGTCTCGAGTTCGGCATCGCCGAAGACGTGCGGGTGCCGCCGCACGAGCTTCGCCGTGATCCCCCGCGCGACGGACGCGAGGTCGCCGGCTCCCCGCTCCTCGAGGAGGAGCGCCAGGAAGACGGTCTGGAAGAGCAGGTCGCCGAGCTCGTCGGCGAGCTTCGCATCGTCGCCGGAAGTCGCCGCGTCGGCGACCTCGTAGGCCTCCTCGACGGTGTGGGGAACAATCGTCCGGGCCGTCTGCTCCCGGTCCCACGGGCAGTCGCGCCGCAACCGCTCGGCGAGCTCCTGGAGGTCGACGAGCGCCCGTTCGAGGCCGTCGCCGCCGCCCACGGAGCTACTCGGTCTCGGTCCCGGTCTCCGGCGTGGTGGCAGGCGCCTGCCCGGTGTCCGCGCCGCCGGTGTCGGCCCCGCCCGTCGTCGTCTCGGCCGGCGGCGGCTCGAAGCCGGGCGCGTAGGCGATCTGGTCCTCGAACCGCTTCCGGAGCTCCTCGATCCACTCGTTGATGCGGGCGTTCTTCTGCTCCTCGAGGAGCTGATCGCTGATCTGGGACTCGACCTCGCTGAGCTCCTGGGTCGCCTTCGGCTTCACCGCGGAGGTCGCCTCGATGACGTGCCAGCCGAACTGGGTCTTGACCGGGCGCGACAGCTCCCCGGTCTCGAGCTCGAAGGCCGTCTTGTCGAACTCCGGCACCGTGGCGCCCTGCTGCGCCGTGAACTTGCCGCCCTCGGCCTTCGAGGCCGGATCCTGCGAGTACCGCTTCGCGAGCGCCGCGAAGTCGCCGCCCTGCTGGAGCTGACGATAGAGCTCGTCCGCGCGGGCCTTCTGCTTCACGAGGATGTGGCGCACGTCGCGGGAGGCGGGCGTCTCGAACTGCGTCTTGTTCTCGTCGTAGTAGGCCTGGATCTCCTCGTCGGTCACCTTCACGTCCTTCGTGACCTCTTCGAAGATCCGCTCGGAGAGGAGGCGCGTGCGGACGTCGGCCCGCACCTGCTCGTCGGTCAGCCCCTGCTTCTCGAGCTCGGCCTCGTACTTCTCGTCGTCGCCCTCGAAGAACTGTTCCTTCAACTCCGTCAGGCGCTTCTCGACGTCGGCGTCCGAGACCTCGACCTCGAGCTCCTCGGCTGCGATCTCGAACTCGGCCTGCTCGACGAGGCTGCGGACGATCGCGTTGCGGAGCTGCGCGAACTCCGGCGTTCCCGCCGCCGGGAACTCCTGGTCGCGCGCCTCGTACGTCTTCTTCGCCTGGGCGACGAGCCGGTCGTACTCGGCCTTCGGGATCTCGCGCTCGCCGACGACTGCAATGGCTCCCTCCGGGACGTCGGCCGTCTCGCCGTCGCCGCCGCCGCAGCCCGCGGCCGCGACTCCGAGCGCGAGCGCAGCAACGAGGGCGACGGTACGAATCAAAAAGGGCATGTGGGCGTGCAGCTAGGCCGAAAGCCGTAGGTCGAGGATAGCATCGGCGAGCCCGACCGCCCCGGCGAACCGGTCCGTGCGCTGCTGGAGCTCGCGCTTGGCGCTCGAGTACACCGCGGTCGGCGCCGACGAGCGCAGGGAGCGCAGCTCCTCGGAGCCGAGAACGAGCGGTCCGACGACGGCGCGCCCGCCGCGGAACACGAGGTAGTCGGCGCCGATGCGGGCGAGCTTCAGCTTCGTCTCCTGGATGGCGAAGAGGCTTGCGACGGGCTGCGGCAGCGGGCCGAAGCGGTCCTCGACGGCGGCGCGCAGCTCGCGCAGCTCGTCCTCGGACTCCGACAGCGCGAGGCGGCGGTGGAGGTCGATCTTCTGCGCCTCGGCGGGCATGAAGTCCGAGGGGACGTAGGCGTCCACCTGCGCGTCCACGCGCACCGGCCGCGCGGCGGCGCGGCGCGTCCCCGTGAGCTCGGCCACCGCCTCGCCGAGCAGCTCGACGTAGAGCTCGAAGCCGATCGCGGCGACGTGGCCGGACTGCTCGGCGCCGAGCAGGTCGCCGGCGCCGCGGATCTCGAGGTCCCGCATCGCGATCGCGAACCCGCTCCCCAGCTCCGTGTGGTCGGCGAGCGTGGCGAGACGGGCCCGCGCCTCGGTCGAGAGCTCCTGCCCGTCGGGGTAGAACAGATAGGCGTGGGCGACGACGTCGCTCCGGCCCACGCGCCCGCGGATCTGGTAGAGCTGGGCGAGCCCTAGCGCGTCCGCCCGCTCGACGATCAGCGTGTTGGCCTGCGGGATGTCGAGGCCCGACTCGATGATGGTCGTCGAGACCAGCACGTCGGCGTCCCCGGCGAGGAACGAGAGCATGTGCCCCTCGAGCTCGCGCTCCGGCATCTGGCCGTGCACGACGAGGAAGCGCAGCTCGGGGCAGAGCTGGCGCAGGTGCTCGGCCGCCTCCTCGATCGTCTCGACCCGGTTGTGCAGGTAGAACGACTGGCCGCCGCGCTCGTGCTCGCGCACGAGCGCCTGGCGCATCAGCTCCTCGTCGTATTCCCCGACGTTCGTGCGGATCGGCAGCCGCCCCCGCGGCGGCGTCTCGATGACGCTGATGTCCCGGAGGCCGGCTAGCGACATGTGCAACGTGCGCGGGATCGGCGTCGCCGAGAGCGAGAGCACGTCCACCTCGAGCCTGAGCTGGCGGAGGAGCTCTTTCTGGGCGACGCCGACGCGCTGCTCCTCGTCCACGATCACCAGCCCAATGTCCTTCGGGACGACGTCGCGGGAGAGGACCCGGTGGGTGCCGACGAGGACGTCCACCTTCCCCGCTGCGTAGTCGGCGAGCACGCGCTTCACGTCGGCAGGACGGCGGAAGCGGGAGATCATCTCGACGGTCACCGGAAGGTCGCGGTAGCGCTCCCGGAAGGTGTTCCAGTGCTGCTGCGCGAGGATCGTGGTCGGCGCGAGCAGGAGCACCTGCTTGCCGTTCTCCACGACGACGAAGGCGGCGCGGACGCCGACTTCCGTCTTCCCGAAGCCGACGTCGCCGCAGACGAGGCGGTCCATCGGCCGCTCCGCCTCGAGATCCTCCTTGACGACCTCGATCGCCTGCCGCTGATCCGCTGTCTCCTCGTAGGGGAAGCTCGCCTCGAGCTGCCCGAGCAGGTCGCCGTCCGCCTCGAAGGCCACCCCCTCCGCCCGCTGCCGCCGCGCGTACAGCGCGAGCAGCTCGCCGGCGAGCTCGCGTGCTCCCGCGCGGGCGCGGTTCTTGATGTTCTGCCAGGCCTTGCCGCCCAGCTTCGAGAGCGCGGGCGCGTGCCCGTCGGCGCCGACGTAACGCGAGACCTTCGCGATCTGCTCGTGCGGGACATAGAGCCGGTCGTCACCGCGGAAGGCCAGGAAGAGGTAGTCGCGCGTGACGCCGGCGACGGTCTTCGTCTCGAAGCCGAGCAGCCTGCCGACCCCGTGGTCCTCGTGGACGACGTGGTCGCCCGTGCGCAGGTCGGCGAAGCTCTGGAGCGCGCGCCCGACGCGCACGTCGGCGCGCGGCGGCCGCTTTCGGAACACCTGCGTGTCCGGCAGGAGGATGACGCCGAGCTCGCGCAGGACGAAGCCGCGGCGCGTCGGCGAGACGGCGAAGACGAGGGCCGGCTCCTCGGGCAGCTCCTCGCCGTCCTCGAGCACGACCGCGTCGAGACGGCGCAGGAGCGCCTTCGTCCGCAGCGCCTCGCCGCGGTGGGCGAAGGCGACGACGACGCGGCTCCCGCTCCGCACGTAGGCGAGCAGGTCTCGCTCGGCCTCGGCGAGCCCGCGGGCCGCGACAGCAGGTCGTTGCGCCTCGAAGGCGTGTCGCTGCCCGGCGGGAAGCTGCGAGAGCCGGACGGCGCCGTCGAGCTCGAGCTGGGAGCCGAGCACCTCCCGTACCTCCGCCGCGGCGTCCTCGGCGTCCCAGACGAAGTCCGGTGCGGGGAGCGGGGCGACGAGGTCTCCCGGCACCGGCGGTGCGCCGTCGTCCTCGTCGTCGGGAAGCGTCGGCTCGACGGCCGTGTCGAAGCGCCGCTCCGCGGCCGGGTACACGGTGGCGGTCTCGAGCGCGTGGAGCGTGCGCTGCGTGAAGGGCGAGAACGCCCGCAGCGACTCGATCTCGTCGCCGAAGAGCTCGATCCGGACGGGCTCGCGACCCGTCGAGGGGAAGACGTCGACGATCCCGCCGCGGACCGCGAACTGGCCTCGTTCCTCGGCCTGCGCCACCCGCTCGTACCCGGCCAGCGCCAGGCGCTCGGCGAGGCCGTCGGCGCCCGGCTCGTCGCCCGGCTGCAGGACGACCGGCTCGGGCCTCGCCTCCCTGGGCGGGATGCCCTCCGCCGCCCCGACCGCCGACGCGCACACGAGGCCGCCGGCGGCCAGCACCTCCAGCGCCCGCGCGCGCTCACCGAGCAGATGCGGCGGCGGCTCGAGCCCGCTGCCCCGGCGAACGCCGCGCGAGGCGAAGAGGCCGACCCGCTCCTCTCCGAGGAACCAGGCGGCGGCCTCGGCGGCGTCGCGCGCCTGCGCGTCGTCGGGCAGCAGGCAGACGAGCGGGCCTCCGCGGGCGAGGTGGAGCGCGGCCAGGAAGAGCGGGAGGATCGGCTCCGAGACGCGCGCGTCGCCCGGGTCGGCCAGGAACTCCTGCAGGCGCTCGCTCTCGGCGAACGAGCGGGCGATCGGGGCCAGCGCGGGCGCGTCTGTTCGGGTCGGGCGGTCCATGACGAGCGGCGGAACCGCGGTTCCGCCGGCCGCATCGTAGCCGCGGCGGAAGGGCGTACGATGGCGCCGTGCCGGGCGAGCTCCTCCCCATCGGAACGCGTCCGACGCTGGTCGCGTCGTTCGACCCGCCGGACGCCGAGGAGGCCTTTCGCCGCTGGCGCACGGAGCAGTCCGCCGCGCTCGCCGAGGTGCCTGCCGAGGCGCTCCGCGTCGAGTACGGCCGCGCCGCCCGGGGCGGGCTGTTCGTCCGCGTCCGGATCGACGAGGCGCACCTCCCGCCCAGCCTCGCGCCGCGCTAGCCCGTTCGGGGCGGATCGCTAAAGGTCGCGCCCCCCGAGTGCCGAAGAAGGGATCAGCACCGACGCCGGGCCGCTACGGCGCGCGGAGCCATCTGCGGCGGGTCGTCCTCCGGCGAGGGCGGCCCGCCTCTCTACCTCGACCGGCGACCGCTCCGAAAATTGCTGCTCAGGGGCGCTCGTTGAACCGCTGCTGCGCCTCCTCGAGACCGTCCCGCACGATCGTCTCGACGGCGTCCGCGGCCCGGGCGACCAGCCCGTCGACGTCCAACTCCGGCGCGAAGGGCGAGAGGACGAAGTCCGCCACGGGCCGCGGGTCGCCGCGCTCGGGCCGACCCACCCCGACCCGCAGGCGCAGGAACTCCTGCGTCCGCAGGTGCTGCGCGACCGACCGGAGCCCGTTGTGCCCGGCGAGGCCGCCTCCGGCCCGCGCCTGCAGCCGGCCGGGCTCGAGGTCAGCCTCGTCGTGGACGACGAGCAGGTGCTCCGGCTCCAGCTTGAAGAAGCGCACCGCGGCGCCGACCGACCGCCCCGACTCGTTCATGTACGTCTGCGGCTTGAGCAGAGCCACGCGCGCGCCGTCGAGGCGCAGCTCCGCGAGCTCCCCGGAGAACTTCGAGCGGAACGACGCTCCGTGCCGTCGCGCGAGCTCGTCGCACGCCATGAACCCGACGTTGTGCCGCGTCGAGGCGTACTCCCGCCCCGGATTCCCGAGCCCGGCGACGAGCAGGTCGAGCGTCGAGGCCCGCTCGCCCCGACGGAAGAGCCGCACCTACTCCTCGGAGGACTCGCCGCCGGAAGACGCTTCGCCCTCCGGCTCGCCGGCCTCCTCGGCCTCGCCCTCCGGGCGCTCCTCGCCCTCCTCGAGCTCCTCGCCCTCCTCGAGCTCCTCCGGCTCGGGCTCTTCCTCCACGCGCGGAGCGGACACGTTCGCGACCACGGAGTCGGGATCGTCGAGGATCGTCACGCCGTCCGTGGGTGGGAGGTCGGCCACCCGGAGGCTATCGCCGATGACCATGCCGGAGATGTCCAGCTCGAAGTGGTCCGGAACCTCCATCGGCAGCGCCTCGACGTTGATCTCGCGGAGGACGAGCGTGAGGACGCCGCCCTCCTTCACGCCCTGCGACTCGCCGACGAGCTCCACGGCGACCTGTGCGTGGATCGGCTGGTCGAGCCGCACCTCGTGGAGGTCGATGTGCAGGAGCCGCGCGCGGGTCGGGTCGAGCTGGTAATCCTTGAGCACCGCGTGGTGGGCGGTCTTCTGCCCGTCGAAGACGACGTCGAGGATCGCGTGCAGGCCGTGGTCGCCGGTAAGCACGCGGCGGAGCGCTCGCTCTCCGACCGTGAACGGGTGGGCGTTCTTACCGCCTCCGTAGAGCACGCCCGGCACCATCCCCTGCGCGCGCAGCCGGCGAGCCTCGGCGCTACCCGCCGAGTCGCGGGGGATGACGTCCAGCTTGATGCGTTCGCCGGCCATGTCGGCCGGCAAGTCTAGCGAAGCTCGAGCCGGCTCTGGATCTGGGAGACGTAGACGCCGAGCTCGCGCTGGCGGGCCTCGAGCCGTTCCTCGCCGACGGCGAGCATGTCCTCGCGGCGCTCGACCTCCTCCTCGCGCAGCTCGAGGTCGGCCTCGAGGACGGCCCGGCGGGACTCGAGGTCGCGCTCGCGCTCGTCCAGCTCGCGGCCCCGCTCCCGCAAGGTGTGCTCGAGCTGGCCGACGCGCCGCTCACGGCGGTCGAGGCTCTCGCGCGACTCCACGTCGGCCATGGCGGGCCCGAAGGTCTCCTCGAGCTCGCGGATGCGCTGCTCGCGCACGTCGAGATCCGACTCCGCCGCCGCGACGCGAGCCTCCCGTTCCGCGAGCTCGCGCTCGGCGCCGGCGAGGCGCGCCGCGCGCTCGTCGGCCCCGGGGTCGACACGCCCGAGGCCCTCGAGATTCTGGATCTCGACCTTGAGGACGGAAGGGAAGACGTGGCCCGCCGCGGCCCTGCGGCGACGACGCCGGACCTTCTTCCTCGCCCGTGCCGGCGGGTCGCTGGGGTTTCTATGATCAGTCACGTCGGAGCGGCATGCACACGGACGATGGCGGGCGACCCTCGCTACGGCATCCCCCCAATTGGCCATCTGGACGCGGTACACGTTTCAGGGATCGCGGCGCCGCGGGCGGAGCCCGACACTTCCCGTGACGTCAGTCAACTGCGGATACGAAAGGCGGCATCGTATGTCTGCGGATCTCGTCCGGATCAAGATCCGGAACTTCCCTCAGGCCAATCTCGGCCGACGTCTCCTCCTCGTCACGCTGAAGTAGGACGGGAGGCGCCACACCGAGCGGCGGCCCGCATCCCGGGCCGCTCCTCGTTTCCTGGACTTGACGCCGGCCGCGTGGATGCCACGCTCCGAGTGAGGGAACCGAGGACGAGGAGGGGAGCACGATGCGGCAACTCCGAAGGGCGGTCGTCGTCGGCGCGCTCGTGGGCGGGCTGGCGCTACCGGGGCAGGCAGCGGCCAGTCATACGCTCGCGCACAAGGTGAGTCGGCTCACCGCCAAGGTGAACGCGTTGACCGCGAAGCTGAACTGCCTGCAGAAGTACCCGGTCTACGCCTTTCCGGAGTACCTGTACTTCGACCCCGAGGCCCCGGCGGTCTCGGTGGCCGACCTGGCCTCGGGCGGCGCCGCGACGGTGCCGCCGTACACGTTCGACATCACGGCGCTCGACTTCGACTACGGCAACGACGGCGTGCCGCCTGATGCCTACTTCGTCGGAGTGAAGCGGAGCCGAGCCTGCCCGCTCTCGCGCGTCCCCACGGCCGCGAACCCCGTGTCGCGGGCGCGCCTCGCGAGCGTGCAGCTGTCCCGCCTGCGGTAGGGCAGCGTCGGCCTCAGTCGACGATGTCGCCCGGATCGTCCGGGTGGAGGACGGCCCAGACGAGCAGGTGGGCGCCGACCTCGCGCCTCCCCTGCTCGTGGTCGGGCGCGTCGGGCAGGTCGACGACGACCTCGGTGGCTCCGACCGCGCGCGTGGCGAAGCCCGAGCGCGCGAAGTGCTCGATGAGCTCGCCGAGGAGCTCGGAATTCACGATTTGGATGGTGACGGGCCGCAGTTCGCATCTAGCATCGGCCGGAATCGTTGCGTCCGCAAGCCCTTTCCGAGGGACTTTCCTCCTGGCAACGACTGGCCGCCGTCGCGCTCGGCCGCGACCGCGTCCGCTACAGCAACCGCAGAATCAGCAGCACGACGACCGCCCAGAACAGCCCGCCGACGAGAGCCGCGACCACGACGGCCCGGAAGAAGCGCAGGTGCGCCGCCGGGTCCTCGCGCGGACGATGCTCGGCCTGCCACTCGGCGTCCTCGCCCGCCCACGGGTCGTCCTCGGGCCGGGGCGCCGCAGGCCGCGTACGCGACTGAGTCGAGAGGAACCGGCGCGGACTGGGCAATTTGCGCTGCATGCCTTCTCCGCCGCAGCAGAGACCGTCCTCCCGAGGCCAGGGCGTCCCCGACAACGAACTGTAGCCCTCCTGCGCGCGTTCGCAAGTGCCCCGCGCCGTTTCGCCGCCGCCCGCGCGGGGGATACCCGCGGGGTGCGTCGTCTCGGCTACCTCATCCTGTTCTGGCTCGGCCGGAAGGCCTGGTCGGCCTGGCAGCGGCGGCGGCGAGCCCGAGCCGCCCGCCAGACCGCCTGAAAAAGCGCGGCCCGGCCCTAGAAGAGCTGGTTCTCGCCGGCGAAGATCGCCGACACCGAGTCGTCCGCGAAGACGTTCTCGATCGTCTCGCCGAGGATCCCCGAGATGGTCAGCACGGTCAGCTTGTCCGGCCGGTTGAGCTCGCCGATCGGGACCGTGTCCGTGACCGCGACGCCGGCGAGCTCGGAGTCGGCGAGCTGCTCGAGCGCCGAATCCGGGAAAAGGCCGTGCGTGGCGCACGCGTACACCTGGGTCGCGCCCGCCTCGAGGAGCGCCTGGGCGCCGGCGACTAGCGTCCCCCCGGTCACGATGATGTCGTCGCTCATGATCGCCACCTTGCCGCGCACGTCGCCGACGACCTCCGTGACGGATGCCACGTCGTGCGCGGGACGGATCTTGTTCATGAGCGCGAAATCGGCCTCGAGCATCTGGGCGAACTTCGTCGCCATCTTCGCGCGACCCGGGTCGGGCGAGACCGCGACGACGTTGTCCCCGTGCAGCCCGAGCGTCTCGCGGAAGTAGCGCGCGAAGAGCGGGAGGGCGGTCATGTGGTCGACCGGGATGCCGAAGAAGCCCTGGATCTGTCCCGCGTGGAGATCCATCGTGAGGACGCGGTCCGTACCGGCGGCTTCGAGGACGTCGGCGAGGAGCTTCGCGGTGATCGGCTCGCGCGGGGCGGACTTCTTGTCCTGGCGTGAGTAGGGAAACCACGGCATGACGGCCGTGATCCGGTTCGCCGAGGCGAGCTTCGCCGCCTGGATCATGATCATGAGCTCGACGAAGAAATCGTTCGCGGCGCGGCCGTGGCAGGCCTGGACGATGAAGACGTCGGCGCCGCGGATCGACTCTCGGTAACGGCAGTAGGTCTCGCCGTTCGCGAACGTCTTCAGCTCGACGTCGCCGAGCTCGATGTTGAGCTGGTCGGCGATCCTCCCCGCGAGCACGGGGTGCGAGCGGCCGGAGAAGAGCATGAGCTTTCCGGAGGGGCCGCGCTCGATCCAGCGGCCCCGCTCGGCCCGCGGCTGGGGCGCGGGCTCCGGGGTCACGTCGAGCCCCGGAAGCGCGAGCTCAGTCGTTCCGCTTTCCACGCAGGTAGCCCTCCTTCGTCACCTGGCGCGCGCGGGCAATCGCGAGCGAATCAGCCGGCACGTCCTCGGTGAGGTACGAGCCGCCTCCGGTCCATGCACCGTCTTCGATCGTCACTGGTGCCTCGAAACCATTGTGAATGCCGGTCCTGACGTTCCGCCCGATCGTCGTGCGTGCCTTGGGGCGACCCGCTTCGTGCGGGAAGTTCGCCGTGATCGCCCCGGCGCCGATATTCGTGCCCTCGCCCACCTCGGCATCGCCCAGGTACGAGAGGTGGGGAACCTTGGCGCCCGCTCCGATGGTGGCGTTCTTGAGCTCCACGAAGGTCCCGGCCTTGGCGCCCGCAGCAAGCACCGTTCCAGGCCGAAGGTAACAGAACGGGCCGACGAGCGCGCCCTCGCCGACCTCCGCGTCGACGGCGACGGCGTGCGGCCCGATCTCGGCTCCACGCCGGACGACCGTGCGACCGCGCAGGACCGTGAACGGGTGGACGACCGCGTCCGCCTCGATCTCGACGTCCGCCTCGATCCAGGTCGTCGCCGGATCGACGATCGTGACCCCGGCCTCCAGATGGCCGGAGACGATCTGGTCGCGGAGCCGCACCCCGGCGGCCGCGAGATCGGCCCTGGTGTTCACGCCTTCGCCCACACGCGGGTCTCTCGCACGGTACACGGCGACGGCACGGCCGTCACCCACGACGTGGCGCACCGCATCGGTGAGGTAGAGCTCACCCTGCGCGTTGTCCGTCTCGAGCGAGGCGAGGGCGGGCCAGAGGGCCTCGGCCGCGAAGACGTAGACGGAGGAGTTGACCTCGCGCACTGCAAGCTCGGCCGGCGTCGCGTCCGTCGCCTCGACGATCGCCCGTACGTGGCCGGCTTCGTCGCGAAGCACGCGACCGTAGTCGGCGGGGTCGTCCGGCTCGAAGGAGAGAACGGTCGCGGCCGCGGCCTCCGCG
>JBOHAK010000494.1:0-11206 GCA_050697795.1 Gaiellaceae bacterium | reverse complement strand
GGATCACGCGGCGCGGGCGTTTGCTCTTCTGGTCGAAGTACTGCGAGGGCTCCGTCGCCGCGAGATAGGAGTACGGCGTCGAGAGCCAGCCGGCGAGCGGCGTCCCGTTCAGGTCGGTGCCGAGCTCGCGGAGGTCGTCGTAGCGCTCAGTGAGCTTCCAAAGCATGAAGTCGGCCTCCGGCCGCACGCCGACGAGACTGTACGCGCGGAGCTCCATGCGCTCGGCCCAGTCCTCGACGACCTCGGCGAAGGCCTCCTTGGCAGCCGTGCGCTCCTCGATCGGGAGCCGGAGCCAGGCCGGCTCCGCCTTGTACAGCGTGTACGCGACGTACTGCGTCGAAGTCTCCTCGGCCACGGCGCAATCGTACCCACTCGCGTGACGGCTCCCTCCCTACCGTCGGAGGTGGGCGCGGGGGCGTCCGCCGGCGGGCAGGCGGCGCCCCTCTGCGCCCGAAGCGGCGTTAAGGGCACCATCGCCCGAAGCGGCGCTACATGTCGACGACGAGGGTCGCCCAGCCGAAGTGGGGTGCCCCGACCGGCCGCCCGCTCAGCGGGTCGTAGAACTCGTTGAAGCCGCCGCGCTCCACGACGGCGCGCGAGCGCTCGGCGATCCGGTCGGCCAGGTCGTCGAAGCCGTGGCCGCGCAGGCCGTGGACGAGGAACCAGTTCGTGTTGAGCGAGAGAGGCCCGCGCCAGATGAAGCGGAAGCCGCGCACGCGGTGGTCCGGCGTGAAGGTCGCCTCGTCGAGCGCCACGCTCGGCACCGGGTAGGGCGCCGCGAACGTGCGCGGGTCGTTCAGGTGCTCGGCGAGCTTCGAGGCGATCTCCGGCGGCAGGTCGGGGAGGATCAGCGGCATGAGCCCGTGCACGGTCTTCACGCGGGCGCGCCGCTCGTCCGGGCCGGCGAGGTTGACGAAGAGGCTGAGGCGTTCGTCCCACGAGCGCTCGAGGAGTGCAGCCGTCACCTCGTCTGCCGTCCGCACGGCCCAGCGGGCGGTGGCCTCGCGCCCGGCCCGTCCGGCGAGCCGCGCGAGCGCGCGCAGCCCCTGGCCGTAGACGGCGTTCACGAGCACGTCCTCCTGGTGGTGGCGGAAGCGGCGGAAGATCGTGCGCAGCTCGTAGTTTGCGAGCTTGTTGCGGAGCTGGGGCAGCCGCGTGCGCAGGAAGAGCTCGAGCGGGTGCACCGTGCGGGCGCCGATCGACTCGTCGTAGGCGGGGCTGAAGTCGAGGCCGCTCTCGAACTGCGAGACGACGGAGACGAGCGCGTCGCCGTCCGGGTCGCGAAGCGCCGCGAGGTAGCGGTAGTAGCGCTCGAGTCGCGGCAATGCCTCGGCGAGGAACGCGTCGCCCACCCCGGCGTGGACGACGCGCTCGACGGCCTGCGCGATCACCGGCGGCTGCATTTGCGCGGTCGTGTGCGGCGTCCGGTGGAAGGGCAGGCGGCCGTCCGTCCGGCTCTCCAGGTGATGCCAGCGCAGCCGCGAGACGAGGTCGCCCTTCCAGAAGACGACGTGCGGGATCAGGCCGTCCGCATCCTGCGCTGCGAGCAGGCCCCGCAGCTCCTCCGCGGCGCGCGCCGGGTCGAAGCGCGACCACACGATCGCGTGGACGCACGAGTCCCAGAACCACTGGAACGGGTAGTCGCGAACCGCCGGCACGGTGAAGCGGAACCGCCGGCCGTCGAGTTCGGCGGTCTGCGTGTTCGCCTCGAGCAGCGCGTAGGCGCGCTCCTCCAGGGACGAGCTGGTCGTTACCGCAGCGATGCTCTCACCGTAGGCGAGGCATGCCCGTGCGGGAAGGGTCAGTCGCCGGCGACCGCGAGCGTGACGCCCGCCTCGGGCATCTGCGTGACCTCGGCGCCACGCGTGAAGAGGCGCTCGCGCGACAGGAGGAAGAGCTCCGGGATGATCTCGGCGCGCAGGTCTCCGCCCGCGAAGACGCGCACGACCGAGCTCTGGGAAACGACCACGGCGATCGCACCGGTCGTGCGGGACACGGACGCCCCGGCCGCGTGCCGCGTGCCGAGCCCCGGGAGGAAGTTCTCGGGCGCGCTGACGTCCACGTCGACGAAGCGCCCGGCCGAGACGAACGTGCCGTCGTCGCGGAGGAGGAAGGCCCCGTCGAGCTGCGCGAGCTCCTTCACCGTCTCGCGGAACTCAGGCCGCTCGACGCGGAGCAGGTCGCTCTGGTGCCCGTAGAGCGGGTCGAGGAGCAGCGGCCGCGACTGGTCGAGGACGGCCTCGACGTCGCCGATCACGAAGAGGGTCCCGATCTTGCGGCCCTCCCGCCCTTCGCGCGCCACCTCGACGGCGAGGTTCACGATCTCCTCGAGCGTGCGCCGCCGCGCCTCGTTGCAGCGGGTCGTCCGGCACACGGCGCCGAAGGTCTGGTCCAGCCAGCGATGCCGCTCGTGCTGCTCCATCCAGGCACTCCGAACGACGCCCGTCCCCGTCTTGTTCCCGGGAGCCACGTCGAGCCGGGCGATAAGATCGCGGTCGCCCGCCCATCCGTCCGAAGGAGGCCCCGTGGCAACCCATGTAGCGCCGCTGACGAGGGAGCAGCTCGCCGCGCTTCCCGACAGCTACTTCAAGGCCGTCGACGCCAAGGACATCGACGCGATCCTCTCCCACTTCGCCGACGACGCGACGTTGACCGTCCAGACCGACCACGCCGTCTTCGAGGGTGCCGAGGAGATCCGCCGGATGTTCACCGACTTCTGCGGGAACTCGACCTGGATCTTCCACGAGATCAAGAACATCGTCGTCGAGCCCCAGGCCCGAAAGGTCGCCACCGAGCAGAGCTACATCGGCGAGCTCGCCGACGGCACCAAGAACGACATGCACAACTGCAACTTCTTCGACGTCGACGCCGAGGGCAAGTTCAGCCGGGTCATCATCTGGATGGCCGGGACGAACCCGTTGAAGTAGAGGGGGTGCCCGCAGGCAGCGAGGGCGTGGTGAGGACGGATCAGATCGCCGACCTCGCCGAGCTCACCCGTGGCAATCAGCCCTGCGTCGTCCTCACCGGCGCGGGTGTCTCCACCGAGAGCGGCGTGCCGGACTTCCGCTCGCCGACCGGCATGTGGGCCGAGTTCGACCCGCTCGAGTACGCGACCCTCGGCGCGTTTCGGCGCGATCCGGTCAAGGTGTGGCGATTCTACGCGCCGCGCTTCGCGATGCTCGCCGAGGCCGAGCCGAACGCGGCCCACCTGGCGCTCGCCGAGCTCGAGCGGCTCGGGCTCGTGCGCGCCGTCGTCACGCAGAACATCGACCTCCTCCACGAGCGGGCGGGCTCGCGGGAGGTGATCGAGGTGCACGGTTCGATCCGCACGTCGTCGTGCCTCTCCTGCGGCGCGCGCCACGAGCTCGCCGAGGTCGTGCCGCTGCTCGAAGCGGGGGACGGCGCACCGGCGTGCGCGGCCTGCGGCGCGACTCTCAAGCCCGACGTCGTCTTCTTCGACGAGCTCCTGCCGGAAGGCGCGCTCGAGCGAGCGCAGGCGCTTGCCGAGGAGGCGCGCCTCCTGCTCGTGGTCGGCTCGTCGCTCGAAGTGCACCCGATCGCCGACCTGCCGAGCACGACGCTCGCCGCCGGCGGGAAGGTCGCCGTCGTCAACCGAACGCCGACGTGGGTGGACGGCCGCGCCGCGCTCGTCCTGCGCGGCAGCGCGGGCGAGGTGCTGGCGGGCGCGCTGGCCGTGTTGACCGGCTAGCGCTAAACCTCCGGCCGGATCGGCCGATGGAGGGAGCATGCGCACCGACACACCCGACTTCCTCGGCGTGCTCCTGTGGACGCTGCAGGCGATCTTCTTCACGACCTGGGCGCTCTGGTCGCTCGCGCGGCACGGCTGGCAGCCGGCCGCCGGCGTCCTCGTCCTGCTCGCCTTCGGCACCGCCCTGCTGGGCTACCGCCGCTCCCGCTCGCTCACCGGCGCCTGAGCCCCGAGCGCGGTCGCCCACGGGCGCCCGGCTAGGCTGGACGGGACATGACGACGGCGGCCGAAAGCGGCGCGAAGACGCGCGAGGAGCGCATCGAGGAGCAGCTGAAGGGGCTTCCGGCGAAGCCGGGGGTCTACCTGTTCCGGAACGCCAAGGGCACGGTGCTCTACGTGGGCAAGGCGAAGTCGCTGCGCTCCCGGGTGCGCTCCTATTTCCGCGGCGGCGATTCGCGCCTCGGCCTCGACCGCATGGTCGGCCGCGTCGAGCGGATCGAGGTCATCGTCACGCAGACCGAAGTCGAGGCGTTCCACCTCGAGCAGAACCTCATCAAGCGCCACCGGCCGACGTTCAACGTCCGCCTTCGCGACGACAAGAGCTATCCGTACATCGCCGTGACCGTGGAGGACGAGTACCCGCGCGTCATGTTCACGCGGGAGCGGCACCGGCGCGGGGTCGTCTACTTCGGCCCGTATGCCTCGGCGAAGAAGGTGAGGGAGACGCTCGACGTCCTGAACCGCGTCTTTCCCTACCGCCCCTGCGAGGGGCCCCAGCCGGGCCGCCACAGCGGGATTCCGTGCCTCGACTACCACATCGAGCGCTGCCTGGCGCCCTGCGTCGGCTACGTCACGAAGGGGGACTACAGGGCGATCGTCGAGCGCGTGATCGAGTTTCTCTCCGGCGAGACGCGTCCGGTCCTGCGCGAGCTCGAGGGGAAGATGCGCGCGGCGGCAGAGCGCCAGGACTTCGAGGAGGCGGCGCGCTACCGCAACCGGCTCACGTCGGTCCGGCACCTCGCCGAGCGCCAGGCCGCCGACAAGCGCGCCATCGGCACGGTCGACGTGATCGGCATCGCGGCGAGCCGCGAGACGGCGGCCGTGCAGGTGTTCCCGCTCCGCGGCGGCCGGCTCGTCGACCGCCACACCTTCTACCTCGAGAACGAGGCCGGCGAGGACGTGCCGCAGCTGCTCGAGTCGTTCTGCCTCGAGTACTACGGGAGCGCTCCGAGCGTCCCGCCGCAGATCGTCGTCCCGTCCGACACGGGCCCGACGGCCGCGCTGGCCGAGTACCTCTCCGACCTCCGCGGCTCGAAGGTCGAGGTGCGCGCCGCGCAGCGCGGCGAGAAGCGGCGCCTCCTGGAGCTCGCCCGCCAGAACGCCGAGCTCGCGCTCGAGAGCGACGCCGCCCACCGCGAGCGCAAGCGCCTGCGCCGCATCGAGGCGCTCGAGGAGCTCCGCGAGTGCCTCAACCTCGAGAGCCTGCCGATCCGCATCGAGTGCTTCGACATCTCCACGATCCAGGGCGAGTCGCCGGTCGGCTCGATGGTCGTCTTCCAGGACGCCGTGCCGAAGAAGGCGCACTACCGGAAGTTCGGGATCAAGGGCGTCGCCGGCCAGGACGACTTCGCCATGATGGGCGAGGTGATCTCGCGCCGCTTCGCGCGCGCACGCGACGTGACCGCCGAGCGTTACGACGAGGGCTTCGCCGCCGTTCCCAACCTCGTCGTCGTGGACGGCGGCAAGGGCCAGCTCTCGGCCGCCCTCACGGCGATGCAGGCCTACGACCTCCCGCGCGTCGCCGTCATCTCGCTCGCGAAGCGCGAGGAGGAAGTGTTCGTGCCCGGCCGGCCCCAGCCGATCGCCCTCGGCCGCGACTCCGCCGGGCTGCAGCTACTGCAGCGGATCCGCGACGAGGCGCATCGCTTCGCCCTGGGCTTCCACCGCACGCGCCGCGACGCGAAGGCGCGCGAGTCGATCCTCGACGCGCTCCCCGGCGTCGGCCCGGCGCGCCGGCGGGCGCTCATCCAGCACTTCGGCTCGCCGGAGCGCCTGCTCGCCGCGACCTCGGAGGAGCTCGAGGGCGTCCCCGGGGTGCCCGCGAAGACAGGGCGCGAGATCTACGCGGCACTCCACCGGACCGGGCGACCGTAGCCGGCCGCGGAGACCGGCAGTCCTTACGAGCAGAAGTTCACGAGGCCGATCTCGAAGGCGACCCGGTACATGACCTCACTGCTCCGTGAGGTGAGCCGATTGCTGGTATCCACGAGTGCCTCGCCGGCGGCGCGGCGGTTGCGCGCGAACGCGACGTCTGCGGCATCGAGCGCCTGCTCGGACGCGGCCTGCTGGTCGAGGAAGCGGTCGATTCTGCGCGCGTACCGCTTGGGTGCCCGGAGGGCGCGCATCTGGCGCAGCCACAGCCGCGTCGCCGCCTCGAAGCGTGCCGTATCCGTCGAGCGCAGCCGGGAGAAGGTGCGATCGCGGGCTCGGCAGAGCTTCGAGGCGCGGTCGCCCCAGCGGACGGCGGCGAGACCTGCGACGGTGGCGTACATCCCCGGGGACGCGACGGCGCATTGCTGCGCGCCCAGCTCCGTTGCGATCGCATCGGCCCGTTCGTGCGCGGCCTCGGACCGCCGCATCAGCGCATAGAAGCGGCGGTCGCGCTTCACGTAGCTGGTGCCGAGGGCCCGAGCCTCCGCCTGGGCGGCTTGCCGGTAGAGGGCCGCCATCTCCTGCGCGCGTACGTCGTCGCCGGGCGCCGGCTCGGCTTCGTTCAGGCGCTCCAGCAGCGCCCGGTCGATCGGCTCGAACCGCGCCGCAGCACCGGCGAGGCCCTTCTCCTCGACGACGCCCGGGAGTGCTCGCGCGAGAGCCTCGATCTGCTCGTTCCGCTCCGCGCAGGCGGCCCCCACCTCTGCGGCCCACGCAGCCCGAAGCGCCTCGGCGTCCGGCTGGGGCTCGGGCGCCACGGTCACGGGGGCCCCGGCCACGTCGCCGGCTTCCTGCGCCTCGCCGTCACCTCCGCCGAGGCTGCACCCGGAGACGAACAGCGTCGATGCCACGACCAAGAACGCGGCCCGTCGAACCCCCCGGCTTTCCCTGCGAGCCGGCAATCCCGTCTCCTGGATGAACGTGGCGAGCGTACCAAGTCGATCTCCGGCGGGCCAGCCCCTCACCGGTAGCCTGGAGGCGTGGACGACCTCACGGTCGCCGTCTGGAGCGACTACACCTGACCCTTCTGCTACGTCGGCCTCGCGCGGGCCGAGTGGCTCGAGCGCCGGTTCGGCGCGCAGGTCGAGTGGCTGCCGTTCTTCCTCCATCCCGAGTACCCGGAACAGGGCCTGGAGCGGACCGACCTCGAGCGCCGCTACGGGCCCGGGATCCACGGCCACACGCAGCGTGTGATCGAGGCGGCCGGGCTGACGTACGCGCCGGCGTCCACGCTTCCGAACACGCTCCACGCGCTCCAGGTGACCGAGCTGGCGCGCGACCGGGGCCTGCACGAGCCGGTGCACACGCGGCTCATGCACGCCTACTGGTCGGAGCAGGCCGATCTCGGCGACGACGAGGTCCTGCTCGGCCTGGTGGCGGAGGTCGGCCTCGACCGTGACGAGGCGGCAGCCGTGATCGCCGACGGCCGCTACTCCGACCGGGTCGCCGCCTCGACGGAGGAGGCGAACAGGCACGGCATCCACGCCATCCCTGCCTTCGTGCTGGGCGGCCGGCTGCTCGTCATGGGAGCGCAGCCGGAGGACGTCTTCGAGCGCGCGGTCGAGCAGCTACGCGACGCCGGCGAAGCGGAGTAGGTTCACGATCCCGAACTTGCCGGGGCTCGGCGCGATGGGGCGGACCGGCCGCCACGGCGTTTCCGCGTTGACGAACGAGGTCGAGTCCTCGGCGAGGAGGCCGAGCAGCACCTCGGCGACGATCGTTCCGCCCACCGGCCCCAGGCGGCGGCCGCTCGCGCTCTTCTCGGCCTCCTTGAGGATGTAGAACCAGAGCGGTGCCTGGCCGTCCCAGCCCGCTCCGGTGAGCCCGAGCTGGGCGTTCGTCAGCGGCGTGACTCCCAGCGCCGTCGCCACCGCCTGGCCGGACGGGAGCCCGAGCGCCCTCCCGCGCAGGAGGTTCCGCACGGCCAGCGAGTGAAGCTCCGGTCGGGCGCTGGAGACCACCGTCCCGGGAAGCTGGAAGAGCTGACGCGCGAGCTTCGCGTTGACCTTGCGGCTCGGCTGCGGCGCGCGGCGGCCGGGGAACTGGAAGAAGAGCGACCACTTCGCCTGCCACGCCTCCGGCAGCCGCCGGCCGCCGCCGAGGTGGGAGAGCGGATCGTCGCCGGGCCGTCCGAAGATGTTCGCGACGATGACGTCGTTCAGGTCGTAGCGAGGCCGGATCATGCTGTGGCCGAAGCGGTAGGCGGCGACCGCGAACTCGACCGGGATGAACGCCTGCTCCTGCGGGTGGTAATGGTCGAGCTCGATCGTGAAGCGGCCGGAGGAGTCCTTCGAGAACCGCTCGCGGACCACCGCCGCGCCGCAGACGAGCGGCAGGAACTCGTGCGCGACCGCCCACTGGTAGTGCCAGCGGACTAGGCGCTGCGCGGTGTCGAAGAGCGACTCGCCGGGCAGCGCGTGGCGCTCGCGGTTCTGCCGGCTCTCGGCCAGGTGGTCGACGACCGCGTTGTGGAAGGCGAGGAAGCCGACGTGGAGCTGCGAGACGATGATGTTCTCGTCGTTCCTCGGGTCGCTGATGAGCGCGACCTGCTGCGAGTTGCGCGGCAGATCGAGCTCGCGCGCCCGGTTGCGCTCGAGGAGGAACTTGCGGCCGTCCCGCGTGCTGTAGAGGTGGGGCGAGGCCTTCGGCCCCGAGCCGTACAAGCAGTCGAGGTCGAAGCGCGGCGTGCGGAAGTTCTCGAGCGCGTCCGGGTCGTGGCTCCGCGCGAAGCTCGAGGTCGGGTCGAACGTGATGTCGTGGTCCATGAACTGGCCCAGATAGGTGAAGCCGGCCGCGATGTCGGGGTTGTCGGCGGCGCGCGGCTGGGCCGGCTCGGCCAGCGGCCCGCCCGCGCGGCCGAGCTCGATCAGGAGCGCCTCGGACGGCTCGAACGGCGGCAGCAAGCGGAACAGCCGTCCGAAGCGGCCCTCGAGGAAGAAGGAGCGCGGGACGGCGTCGAGCCCGCGTGGGGCCAGCTCGCCGTGGCTGGGAGCGGTCTCGGCGGCGGGCGCGCCCTCGTCGACCGGCACTAGCCGGTGTCGCCGTCCGGCGTCATGAACGGGTAGCGGTAGTCCTTCGGCGGGAGGAAGGTCTCCTTGATCGTCCGCGGGCTCACCCAGCGGATGAGGTTCCACATCGAGCCCGCCTTGTCGTTCGTTCCTGAGGCGCGCGCGCCTCCGAAGGGCTGCTGCGCGACCACGGCGCCCGTCGGCTTGTCGTTCACGTAGAGGTTCCCGGCCGCGTAGCGGAGCACGTCCGAGGCCTCGAGCACGGCCTCGCGGTCGTCCGCGAAGATCGCGCCCGTGAGCGCGTAGGGCGCCGAGCGGTCGACCAGCTCGAGCGTCTCCTCCCACTTCCCGTCCGGGTAGACGAAGGTCGTCACGACAGGGCCGAAGAGCTCGTCTCGCAGGAGCCGGAAGTCGGGGTCGGACGTCCGGATCACGGTCGGCTCGACGAAGTAGCCCTCGCTGTCGTCGTAGCCGCCGCCGACCACGACCTCGCTCTTCGCGTCGGCCTTCGCCTCCTCGATCGCCTCCTTCTGCGTGGCGAACGCGCTCGCGTCGATGACGGCGCCCATGAAGTTGGAGAAGTCGGAGACGTCGCCCACCTTGATGGTGCGCACCTGCTCGACGAGCCGCTCCTGCAGCTCCGGCCACATGCTTTCGGGCGCGAAGACGCGCGAGGCTGCCGAGCACTTCTGGCCCTGGTATTCGAACGAGCCGCGCAGGATCGCGGTCGCGACCGACTCCGCGTCGGCGGTCGGGTGCGCGACGATGAAGTCCTTGCCGCCCGTCTCGCCCACGATGCGCGGGTAGCTGCGGTAGCTCGCGATCGACGCGCCGATGTCCCGCCACATGCCCTGGAAGACCGCGGTCGAGCCGGTGAAATGGACGCCGGCGAGGTCCGGGCTCGCGAGCGCGGCGTCGCCGATCTCCTTGCCGCGGCCGTAGACGAGGTTGATGACCCCGTCCGGCAGGCCGGCCTCCTGGAAGATGCGCATCGTGTAGTAGGCCGAGAGCATCGCCGTCGAGGCCGGCTTCCAGACGACCGTGTTGCCCATGAGCGCCGGCGAGGCGGAGAGGTTCCCGCCGATGGCCGTGAAGTTGAACGGCGAGACGGCGAAGACGAAGCCCTCGAGCGGCCGGTACTCCAGGCGGTTCCAGATGCCGGGGCTCGAGATCGGCTGCTCCTCGTAGATCCGGGTCATGAACCACGGGTTGAAGCGCCAGAAGTCGATCAGCTCGCAGGCCGCGTCGATCTCCGCCTGGTGCGCGGTCTTCGACTGGCCGAGCATCGTGGCCGCGTTGAGCGTGTCGCGCCACGGACCGGCGAGGAGCTCCGCGGCGCGCAGGAAGACCGCTGCCCGCTCCTCCCAGGGAACGCGGTGCCAGTCCTCCCAGGCGTCGGCCGCGGCCTTGACCGCCCGCTCGACCTCCGGCGCGCCGCCCTGGTGGACGTCGGCGAGGACGTGATCCTTGTCGTGCGGCATGACGGCCTCGCGGAGGTTCCCCGTCGTGACGTCCTCGCCGCCGATCACACAGGGGATCTCGGTGCGCTCGCCCTTCATCTGCTCGAGGCGGAGCTGGAGGCTCGCCCGCTCGGGCGAGCCGGGCGCGTAGTCGCGCACGGGCTCGTTGACGGGCGGCGGGACGCGGAAGATCCCGGGAGCGCTCATGCGGAGGGCATTCTATTGGGGTGGACGTGGTGGCGTACGACGTGCCCGGGTGGGGCGTGGGGGAGCTCTATCTCGACGGGGAGCGGCTCCTCTACCACGAGCTTCCACGGGCCGGGGCGGCCCCCGAGGCTTCCGGCGATCATCCGCTCGCGGAGCGGATCCGGGCCTACTTTCGCGGCGAGCGCGTCGCCTTCGACGACGTCGACCTCGACCTCGACTGGACGACGGCGTTCCAGCGGGCGGTCGCCGAGGCGCTCCGCGCCGTCCCCCGCGGAGAGCTCGTCACGTACGGCGAGCTGGCGGCGCTCGCCGGCCGGCCGAATGCCTACCGTGCCGCCGGGACGTGCTGCGCCGGCAACCGCTTCCCGCTCGTCGTCCCGTGCCATCGCGTGGTCGGGGCGGACGGGATCGGGTCGTACGGCTCGCTCGGGCTCGACTACAAACGGCGGCTCCTGGCGCTGGAGGGCGTCGAGCTCTGAGCGTCGCTCGCCTTCGGCTCGCTCCCGTGGGGGAAACCATGTTTCCCCCACGGGCCCCCTTCTTTGATCCAGTGAGGGAACCTCCCGGTTCCCTCACACACCCTCTACGGGCTCCCAGGCCAGAGGCTGGCC
>JBOHAK010000493.1:0-3685 GCA_050697795.1 Gaiellaceae bacterium | reverse complement strand
CGACGACGATCTCGTGGTCGGTCGGCAGGCGCGTGACCTCACGCAAGAGGCCGCCGTCCACGCGCGTCAGGGGCTCAGTCACGTAGAGCTTGAAGTTGCCGAAGCTGTAGTCCATGACGCCCACGGCCGACGTCGTGAAGCCGTCGGCGACGTTCACGACCGGGGTCGGGAGAATCGTGTCGTCGAGGATGATCCGTTCGGGGTTGAAGTCGTCGGCCGAGATGACGACGCCGCCGCGCACCGTGTCGATGCCGGCATTCGCGCTCCCGTCGCCGACGACCGGGATCTCGCCGAAGTTGTTCCGCGCGCCGACGACGACGCCGTTGTTCACCTGGACGCGCATCGCCTCGACGCTCTCGTAGAAGTCGATCCCGTCCTGGGCCGGGTCGAAGACGCCGCTCGTCTCGACGCTTCCCGTCGCGTCGTCCTCGATGGCCATGTTCGGCGGGATCCGCCCGCCCGCGCCGAGCACGGTCGCTGCCGGAAGGGCGTTGCCGCTCGAGAGCACGCTGATCGTCGGCGACGTGATCTCGGTCGTCGTCAGGTTCGTGCTCGCGGCACCGCCGGGACGGAACTCGGCGACGCGGCCGCCCACGCGAACGTCGTCCCCTACGGCGACGGTCGGCGAGGACGACGTGAAGACGAAGATCGCCTCGGACGTCGCGTCGTTCGCGTCAGGCGTCTGATCCTGGAGGTAGAAGCCGTTGCCGAGCTTCGTGGTCACAACGCCCGCGAGCCCGGACACCAGACGCCCGGCGAGCGGCGACAGGTGCGACGCCCCCTGGATGTCGCTGATCTCGACGGGCGTCGTGAAGCTGAAGCTGAAGTCGGCCGCCATCGTGTCCGGCGGGTCGTCCGTGTCCAGATCCGCGACCTGGGAGGCGGCGATCGTGACGGTGCAGGCCTCGCCCTCGACGAAATCGGCGTCCGGGTCGAGCGTGAACGTCGTCGAGCCGCCGCTATCCGCTGCCGTGTGCATCCCACTCGTCGTGCAGGAGATGTCGAACCACGAGCCGGTGACCGCGACGCCCTCGCTGAACGTCACCGTGACGTTCGCGTCGAGGGCGACGGCGGTCGCGTCGTTCGCGGGCGTCGTACTGGTCACGGTCGGCGGCTGGTCGCCCTCGATGATCGTGTGGCTGCCGAGGCCGCCGAAAGTGTTGATGGGAAAGCCGTTCCACTCGGCGGCAGGATCGAAAGCGTCGGTGGCGATCGGGTCGCCCGCGTGGATCGTCCCCTGGCGTCGTAGCGTGTTGTCGGCGGTACTCAGATCGCCGGCGCCCCACTCGGTGCCCGGGTCGAAACCGACCTGTCCGATGACGTCGATGAAGGTCGTGCCACGGCGCAGGACGACGGCGTCGTCCCCGTTGAACCAGCCGGCGCCGTTCGTCTGGTCGGCTTGAGCCAGAATGACTGGATCTGCCGCCGACTGTGCCAGCACGAACACGTCGCCCGCGGCGACCGTGCCCACCAGGTTGATCGTGAGCCCGGCGGAGGGGCTCCCGTTGAAGTACATCTGGACGTTGTACGCGTTCGCGCCCAGGTCGACGGGCGCCCCGGTGCCGTTGTAGATCTCGAGGGCCTTGTTGTTGCTCGACCCCTCGACGTACTCGGAGAAGAAGAGCTCGGTTGGCTGCGCGTTCGCGCTCCCGAGCGCGAAGACGAGCGGGACGACTGCTACGACCGCGAGAAGGAGCGGGAGAAGTCGTCTCCGCGGCGCGGATGGACTCGGCGACATCGATGAACCCCCAGGGTTGAGTCGGATCGCCCGATGGTAAACGCCGCTCTTCCGAGGGACAAGGCCGTTTGCGACGCCGCTACAGTTGCCACGTGAGGCGCTACCACGTCACGACGTTCGGGTGCCAGATGAATGCCCACGACTCGGAGCGGATCAAGGGCATGCTGGAGTCGCTCGGGCTCGGCGAGGCGGTCACCCAGGACGAGGCGGACGTGATCGTCTTCAACACGTGCACGGTGCGCGAGAAGCCCGACCAGCGCTTCGCGGCGCACCTGGCGCAGGCGGCCGCACTCAAGCGGCGCGACCCCGAGCGCATCATCGCCGTCGGCGGCTGCTACGCCGAGGCGCAGCGCGAGCGCATCTTCGAGCTCTATCCGTATGTCGACGTGGCATTCGGCCCGGGATCGATCCCGCACCTGGCCGACTGGGTCGGGGCGGGCGGGACCGGCGTCGCGCGCGGCCGCTTCGCCGAGTGGCGTCACTTCGCGGGCGACCTTCCGTCGCACCGCGAGCGCGCGTTCCAGGCCTGGGTGCAGATCTCGATGGGCTGCAACTCCGTCTGCTCGTACTGCATCGTGCCGGCGGTGCGCGGCCGCGAGCAGAGCCGGCGTCCGGGGGAGATCGTGGCGGAGGTGACGCACCTTGCGGAGGACGGGGTGCGCGAGGTCACGCTCCTCGGCCAGAACGTCAACTCGTGGGGACGCGACCTCCTGCCGGGCCTCCGGACGGAGTTCGGCGAGCTCCTGCGGGCGGTGGACGCCGTGCCCGGGATCGAGCGCATCCGCTTCACGAGCCCGCATCCCAAGGACTTCCGGGAGCCCGTGATCCGCGCGATGCGCGAGTGCGGCGCCGTGTGCGAGCATACCCACCTGCCGCTCCAGTCGGGCTCGACGCGCGTGCTCAAGCGCATGCGTCGCACCTACGGGCGCGAGCGGTACCTCGCTCTCGTCGAGCGCCTGCGGGCGGCGATCCCCGACCTCGCGCTCACGACGGACATCATCGTCGGGTTTCCGGGCGAGACCGAGGAGGACTTCCGCGAGACCCTGGAGGTCGTCGAGGAGGTGCGCTACGACGGTGCCTTCACGTTCGTGTTCAGCCCTCGACACGGGACCGAGGCGGCAACGATGCCCGACCACATTCCGGAGGACGTCAAGCGGGAGCGGATCGAGCGCCTCGTGGACGTCGTGCAGCGCATCGCCCGCGAACGGAACGAAGGGCGCGTCGGCCGCTCGGAGGAGGTGCTCGTGGAGGGCCCGAGCCGGACGGACGCGGAGCTCCTGCGCGGCCGGACGCGGAGGAACACGACGGTCAACTTCCGCGGGACGGCGCAGCCGGGAGAGCTCACGGTCGTGAGGGTCGAGAGTGCGACCTCGACGACGCTGCGTGGCACCGAGGCGGCCTTCGTCGCCGCCTGACCGCCACACTTTCGGCACGTCCCGCGCGCCACGCGCGCGCTCTGGCGGCCTAGGCTTGAATCTGGGGGTGCCCCCCGGCGCCACGGACGCCCGTGCGTTCTTCGACTCCCCGTCGCGGAGGAAGCCGTGACCGGCTTCGTCCTGGCCGTCTTCGGGCCGACGGCCTCCGGCAAGAGCGCCGTCGCCGAGGCGCTCGCCGAGCGAATCGACGCCGAGCTCGTCTCTGCGGACGCGATGCAGGCCTACCGCGGCCTCCCGATCCTCACGAACCAGCCCGCCCGGCCGACGCGGCTCGTCGGCATCTGGCCGCTCGACCACGAGGGCTCCGTCGGCGAGTACCAGCGGCTCGCGCATGCGGCGATCGACGAGGCCCTCGCCGCCGGGCGCGTGCCCATCGTCGCCGGCGGCACCGGCCTCTACCTCCGAGCGGCGCTCGCCGAGCTCGAGCTGCCCCCGGCGCCGCCGGTCGGGGCGCGCGCCCGCTGGGAGCGGCTGTACGAGGAGGAGGGCCCGGAGCGGGCCCACGCGGCCC
>JBOHAK010000492.1:0-10045 GCA_050697795.1 Gaiellaceae bacterium | reverse complement strand
GCGCGGGCCCGTAGGTGATGCCGCGCGCGAGCGCGGGCGCTGGGCAGACGCTGGCGAAGTTCAGGCGCAGCGGCGTGTCGCGGCGCACGTTGCCGTCGTCCGGGTCGCAGCTGATGCCGGAGTCCTGCGAGACGATCTCCAGCCGGTAGACGTTGAAGTAGTGACGGTAGCTCCGGAACGGCTCGATGCTCCACTGGACGTTGAGGTTCCGATCCACGTCGGCCCGGAACTCGTCCAGCTCGTCCGCCTGGTAGCCGTCGCCCATGATCACCAGGTTCAGCCGCTCGCTCGGCGGGCCGGTGATCTGGAGCGGCACCACGGTGGCGCTGCCGGGCTCCTGCGCGCTCGCCGTCGGCGCCCCGAGCGCCGCCAGGGCCACCGCGGCCACGACCGCGAATCTCAATCGCATCGGTTCCCCCCTCTTCGTCGTCGGTGTAGTCGAAAGGTGCTCCTGCGGCCGCAGGGACGATTCGCTCCCGGGACGTCGCCTGCCAGGCGCCGCGAAGTATTTCCCGGATCACCTGAGGGCGCAAGCGGCGTCCCACGCGCCCGGGCTTGGAGCCGAGGCGAAGCAGGAGTATCCTCGGAACAGACCCGTCCTGTCTTCCTCTGACGGCACTGCGGTCAGAAAGGGGTCGGAGACATAGCGAGCGCCGCACTCGCGGGGGGTCCGGCCGCGGGAGTCGCCCGCGGGCCGAAGCCTTCCGTGCTCTGGGCTCTGGCACTTGCCGGCGTTGCCGCCGCGGCCTCCTCGCTTACCTTCGCGCTGACGAACGACGCGATCGGCGGCGACATGGGCGAGCCCCTGGTGCTCGCCATCCTCTCCGTCTCGATCACCGTCTCCTACGTACTCTGCGGGCTCCTCGCCTGGTGGCATCGTCCCGCCAGCCGCTTCGGTCCGCTCATGGTCGTCGCCGGCTACGTCAACTACCTCGCGACGCTCATGTGGACGAACAGCGACGTCGCGTACACGGTCGGGCAGGCGCTCGACTTCGTTCCTCCCATCCTGTTCATGCACGTCTTCCTCGCGTTCCCGAGCGGGCGGCTGCAGACCAGGTTCGAGCGGATCCTCGTCGCGGTCGGGTACGCGACGGCCGTCGGGCTCGAGCTCGTTCGGATGATGTTGGGCGGCTTCGGCCCGCGGAACCTGCTCGAGGTCGATCCGAATCCCGAGGCGGCCCTGGTCGTGCTGCGCGTTCAGCTCGTGGCGGTGAGCGCGTTCTGTCTGTGCGGGGTCGGCGTTCTCGTCGCCCGGAGGCTTCGCGGGGGCCGCCCACTGCGCCGCACCGCCCGGCTGCTGACGGACGCGTTCGGACTTGCGCTCGTCATGCTGGCCTTCCTGTTCCTGTCGCTTGCGTACGGCGGTCCCGCGACCCCACAGATCCGCTGGGCTACGTTCGTGGCCATCGGGCTGGCTCCGGCCGCCTTCCTGATCGGCCTGCTGCATTCGCGCCTTGCCCGCTCAACCGTCGGCGATCTCTTCGTCGAGCTGGAGGAGGATCCCGCGCCGGCCGATCTGCGCGACGCCCTCGCCCGGGCTCTCCGCGATCCGTCGTTGACGCTCGCGTACTGGCTCCCCGAGTATGGGAGCTACGCCGACCTTGACGGCAGGGCTGTGGAGCTGCCCAGCCGGGACGGGAGGGCGACCACCCCGATCGACCGCGACGGCGGGCATGTCGCCGCGCTCCTGCACGACCCTGCCCTGAACGACGAGCCCGCGTTGCTCGAGGCCGTCACGGCGGCGGCGGGGATCGCCATCGACAACGGACGCCTGCACGCCGAGCTTCGAGCCCGCCTCCAGGAGCTTCGAGGGTCGCGCGTACGGGTCATCGAGGCGGGGCAGAAGGAGCGGCAGCGGCTGGAGCGCGATCTCCACGACGGCGCCCAGCAGCGGCTGATCGCCCTCTCGCTCGAGCTGAGCCGACTCGAGGAGCGCTTGGACGCCGACCCCGACGCGAGGACTACCCTCGACCAGGCGCGGCGCGAGATCTCGAAGTCTCTCGACGAACTCCGCGCCGTGGCCCGTGGGATCCACCCGGCTGTGGTGAGCGGGCACGGCCTCCAGGTCGCTCTCGAGCAGCTCGCGGCGCGCGCGCCCGTTCGGATACGCCTGAACGTGGCGGTCAAGGGCCGGCTTCCCGAGCATCTCGAGGTCGCGGCGTTCTACCTCGTGTCCGAGAGCCTGACGAACATCGGAAAGCATGCCCAGGCGACGGCGGCCACCATCGAGGTCGCCCGCACGAACGGCCAGCTCGTCGTCGAGGTGGCCGACGACGGAGTCGGGGGCGCCGACACCGAGCGTGGCACGGGCCTACGAGGCCTCGCCGACCGCGTCGAGGCGCTCGAGGGCCGGCTGCGGGTGTGGAGCCCGCGCGGCCGCGGCACCCGGCTCAGAGCGGAGATCCCGTGCGTGTGGTGATCGCCGAGGACAGCGTCCTCCTCCGGGAGGGGCTCGAACGTCTCCTGGCCGAGAACGGCTTCGACGTCGTGGGGAGCTGTACGACGGGCGAGGACCTGCTCCTGAAGGTGCGCAGCTACTCGCCCGACGTGGCGATCGTCGACATCCGCCTCCCGCCCACGCACAACGACGAGGGCATGCAGGCGGCGCTCGAGATCCGCGCCCGCCATCCCTCCACCGGCGTCCTGGTCCTGTCCCAGTACGTCGAGCTTGGCCTGGCGATGAAGCTCCTGGCCGACTCGGCGGAAGGCGCCGGCTACCTGCTCAAGGACCGCATCAGCGACGTGCAGGACTTCGTCGCTGCGGTGAGACGCGTCGCGGACGGCGGCTCCGCCATCGACCCGATCATCGTCTCCACGCTCCTCTCCAGGCATCGGGGCGACGATCCGCTCGACGAGCTTACGCCTCGCGAGCGGGAGGTGCTCGAGCTCATGGCGGAGGGCCGCTCGAACCAGGGCATCGCGGACAAGCTCGTCATCAGTCTCCGCGCCGCCGAGAAGTACGTCTCGAGCATCTTCGGCAAGCTCGGTCTTCCCTCCAGCGGCAACGACTCCCGCCGTGTGCTGGCCGTGCTCCTGTATCTGCGCTCCTGAACCGCCTCCGGGTTCTAAACACCAGAAACCCGACCCCCAGGCGGCAAGTCTCCCGCCTGTCTCGCCGCGGCGCGGAGTGGGAGGTTTGAGCAGATTCTCCCAGCTGCGAGAGGAGCACGATGAAGACGCGTGTCATCCAAGACGATCCGGACGAGCCGACGACGCCGAAGAACCCTGTCGAGCCGTCCGCCGAGCAGAGACGCCCGACCAACCTGGCCGGCCGCATGGGCCGGTGGAGCGCGAAGCACCGCAAGAAGGCGATCTTCGGGTGGCTCGCATTCGTCGTCCTCGCGTTTGCCCTCGGCATCGTGAGCGGCACCAAGCAGATCGAGCCCGCGACGTCGGGGGTTGGCGAGTCGGGCCGGATGGACAAGCTCCTCCACGAGGAGTTCGAGCAGCCGGCCGGCGAGAGCGTCCTCGTCCAGAGCGAGACGCTGACCGTCAAGGACCCGGCTTTCGTTGCGGCCGTCGAGGACGTCGTCGCCAAGGTGTCGGCGCTCGACGCGGTGACGAACGTCCGCTCGCCGCTCGACCCCGAGAACGCGGGGCAGGTCTCCGGTAGCGGAGGCGCCGCGCTCGTCGAGTTCGAGATCCGCGGCGACCCCGACGACGCGACGACGAAGATCGATCCCGTCATCGTCGCCGTCGACGATGCTCAGAAGGCCCATCCCGACCTCTTCGTCGAGTCGTTCGGCGTCAGCGCGGACAAGGAGGTCGAGGCCGCCTTCATGGACGACCTGAAGCAGGCCGGGCTCCTCTCGATCCCGGTGACGCTCATCATCCTGATCGTCGTCTTCGGAGCGCTCGTGGCGGCCGGCATCCCGCTCCTGCTGGCGCTCACGGCCATCGTCGCGACGTTCGGCCTGGTCGCTCTCCCAAGCTCGCTCGTCCCGATCGACGAGGTCACCTACGAGCTCATCCTCCTGATCGGGCTCGCGGTCGGCGTCGACTACTCGATGTTCTATTTGAAGCGCGAGCGCGAGGAGCGAGCGGCGGGGCGCAGCGAGGAAGCCGCGCTCCAGGCGGCTGCAGACACCTCCGGCCGCTCGGTGCTGATCTCGGGGCTGACCGTCATCGTCGCCATGTCGGGGATGTTCCTCGCCGGGATCCAGGGCATGTCGGCCTTCGCGGTGGGCACCATCCTCGTTGTCGCTGTCGCCATGCTCGGGTCGCTCACGGTCCTGCCCGCCACGCTCTCCTGGCTCGGGGACCGGGTCGATCGAGGACGCGTTCCCTTCGTCAGCCGGCTCCGCCGCGACGACGGCCAGGGTCGGATCTGGGGAGCGATCGTCACCGCGGTTATGCGCCGGCCGGTGGTCTCCGTCGTGCTCGCGGGAGGACTGCTCGTGGCGCTGGCGATCCCGGCTCTCCAGCTGCGCACGGTGCAGCCGGGGATCGACACGTACCCGCAGGACCTGGCGGCGATCCAGACGTATAACCGGATCCAGGACGCGTTCCCGGGAAGCGAGATCCCGGCCAGCGTGGTGGTCAAGGCGGCCGACGTAACCGCTCCCGCCGTGCAGGAGGCGATCGGGCAGCTCGAATGGCGCGCGCTCGCTTCCGGGCAGATGCACGAGCCGATCACGACCGACGTGAACGAGGGCGGGACGATCACGACCATCGCGATCCCCGTCGACGGCGAGGGCATGGACAAGCAGTCGGAGGCGGCGCTCGCGACGCTCAGGGACGACATCGTCCCGACGACGGTCGGGGCCCTTCCGAACGCCGAGGTCGGAGTGACCGGCATGACGGCGCAGTCGAAGGACTTCACCGACAAGCTCCGGTCGGTCGCCCCGCTCGTATTCGGGTTCGTGCTCCTGCTCGCGTTCGGGCTGATGCTGGTCGCCTTCCGTTCCCTCGTGATCGCGGTGAAGGCGATCCTCCTCAACCTGCTCTCGATCGCCGCCGCCTACGGGGTGATGGTGCTTGTCTTCCAGCACGGCTGGGGCAAGAACATCCTCGGCTTCGAGTCGACGACCGGCATCGATTCCTTCCTGCCGATCTTCATGTTCGTGATCCTCTTCGGGCTGTCGATGGACTACCACGTCTTCATCATCAGCCGCATGCGGGAGGCCTACGACCGCGGCATGAGCACCGAGCAGGCCGTCACGCACGGAATCAAGACGACGGCAGGAGTCGTGACCAGCGCGGCGATCGTGATGGTGTGCGTCTTCGCGGTCTTCGCGACGCTCTCGATGCTGATCTTCAAGCAGTTCGGCGTCGGGCTCGCCGCGGCGATCCTGATCGACGCGACGATCGTCCGCGCCGTGCTCCTGCCGGCGACGATGAAGCTCCTCGGCGACTGGAACTGGTACCTCCCCAAGTGGCTGGAGTGGCTCCCGCATCTCGACCACGGCGGCGAGGTCGAGAAGGTCGAGGCGCCGGCCGTCCCGAGCCCGGGCTAGGAGAGAGCCCCCATGACCAGCGCGGCACATCCCCTCTCCGAATCCAGAAAGGCTGCCGCGGCGCGAGCCGCGGCAGCCCTCCGCACCGAGACCGGGCTCGCACGGGTCGCGCTCGGCGTCGCGGCGCTCCACGTCCTCGACGACAACTTCATCCAGCCGCAGCCCGGCACGTCGGCCGGCGACCACCTGGCCGGCGGCCTCGTGCAGGTCGCGTTCTTCGTCCTCGCCGCCTGGGCCTACCCGCGCCTTCGCCCCGGCGCGCGGGCGACCCTCGCGATCTTCACCGGGGTCTTCGTCGCCGTGATGGGCATCGGCGAGGCCGGCTACTACACCCGCGAGGACGGCCCGTCCGGAGACGACTACACCGGGCTGCTGGCGATCCCCGCCGGCTTCCTGCTCATCGGCGTCGGGCTCGTGACACTCTGGAGGTCGAGGAAGGGCGGCAGCCTGGTCCGCCGGTACCTGAGGCGTGCCGGCCTAGCGTTCGCCTTCGTCATCGGGCTGTTCTTCGTCCTCTATCCCCTCGCGGAGTCATATGTCATCACGCATGCCGCGCGGGCGTACGTCCCCACACCGCAACTCGGCACCGCCTTCGACGAGGTCAGCTTCACCACGAGCGACGGCCTGCGGCTCGAGGGCTGGTACGTGCCTTCGAAGAACGGCGCCGCCGTCATCTCGTTCCCCGGCCGCAAGGGCCCGCAGAAGCCCGCGAGGATTCTCGCCCGCCACGGCTACGGCGTCCTGCTCTTCGATCGGCGTGGCGAGGGCGAGAGCGACGGCGATCCGAACGTGCTCGGCTGGAGAGGCACGCGCGATGTGGAGGCGGCGATCGCGTACCTCCGGAGTCGTCCGGACGTCGATCCGGACCGCATCGGCGGGGTCGGGCTCTCCGTCGGCGGCGAGGTCATGCTGCAGGCTGCCGCGGACAGCGACGCCTTGAAGGCGATCGTCTCCGAGGGAGCAGGCGTGCGGTCGGTGCGCGAGGCAGTCCACGTAGCCGGCGCCGACAAGCTGATCTTCACCGAGCTGTTCGGGATCACGACGCTCGGGACCGCGATCTTCACGAGCGACCTTCCGCCTCCCGGCCTCACCGATCTCAGCGCAGAGATCTCGGAGCCGCTGTTCGTCATCTACTCCGACCAGGGCCAGGGCGGCGAGACGATCAGCCGCCAGTACTACGACGCAGCCACGGGGCCGAAGGAGCTCTGGGTGGCTCCCGGCGGGCACACGGGCGCGATCGACGCCGCGCCCGACAAGTACGAGCGGCGGGTCGTGGCCTTTTTCGACGACAACCTTCTGGAGGGACGATGACCGATCGACCAGCGCTCCGCCGCACCATCCTGTTCGGGACACCGCTGCTCTACATCGTGCTCGGGATCCTGCACCCGATGGAGGACCCGGTGCTGGGCGAGGCGACCGGCCTGTTCATCGGCCTGCACTTCGGGCAGCTGTTCCTGATCGCAGGCCTCGCGTTCTCGCTCTGGCTGCTTGTGGACGGCCTCGAAAGCCGGGCTGCCACGGTCACGCGCGTGCTGATCGTGCCCTTCCTGATCCTGTACACGACGCTCGACGCGATCGCCGGGCTCGGAATGGGCGACCTGGTCAGAATGGCCAACGAGAGCTCGGCCGCACAGCAGGCGACGCTCGGTCCGTTCATCGACGACCTGCGTGAGCCGGATATCGGCGGCTACGTGATCTGGCTCGGCGCCGGCCTCTCCTGGGTTGCCGCTGTGGTCGCGGCGACCGTCGCGTTGAAGGGACGCGCTCCCAGGGCTGCGCTCGTGCTCATGGCGCTCGGGTCGCTCGTGTTCGCCGTCGGCCATCCCAAGCCGACGGGACCGATCGGGATGGGCCTCTTCCTCGCCGGAGTCGTGTGGCTCGAGCGGTCGCGCGAGGCGGAGACGCCGCAGGCCGTCTCGGCACAGCCGATCTGAGCCCTTCGGGCGGGAGCGCGTCTTCCGGGGCGCGCTCCCGCCGCCTACACTCGGTCCGTGGCGAGTCGGCTTCCCGCGGTCCTCCGCCGCCGGCGCGTCCTCGTCGGCCTGCAGCTCGCGTTCCTCGCCGTCGTCCTCGCCTTCCTGGGCTGGGCGCTGCGCGACGTCTGGCGCGACGCGATCCCGCGCCTCACCGACGCAGATCCCCTCATTCTGGCCGCGGCGCTCCTCGTCCTGGCGGCGTACTACTGCCTCTTCGTGGTCGGCTGGCGGTGGATTCTCGCGGCCTTCGGGATCCAGGTCGCGTACCGGCTCGCCCTGCAGGCCGAGATGGCGTCGATGCTGGCCAAGTACGTCCCCGGCGGGATCTGGACGCCCCTCGCGCGCATCATGTGGCTTCGCCGCGCGGGACGGGTGGAGAGCACCTCGCTCGTGCTCAGCTCGATCCTGCTCGAGGCCGGGCTCTCGGCGGTGGCGGGGATCCTCGTCTTCACGGCCGGGCTCGCCGCCGTCGAGGCGGTCGACGCGCCGCTCCTGCCGCTCTTCGCGTTCGGCCTCGTCACGGCCGTGCTCCTCCACCCGCGGGTCTTCACCGCGCTCGCGCGCGCGCTCTTCCGCCGCTTCGACGCCCCGGAGCCGCCGCGGCTTCGGTACAGAGCCCTGGTCGGCCTGCTCGCCTATTACGCCTTCACCTGGCTCGTCGGCGGCGCGGCGCTCTACCTCCTGCTGCGCTCGCTCGCCGTGGATCCGGGGCTCGAGACGATCCCCTACCTCGGTGGCGCAGCGGCGGTCGGCGCGATCGTGGCCGTCCTCGCCGTCTTCGCCCCCTCCGGCCTGGGCGTGCGCGAAGCGTCCATGTACGGCCTGATGGTCGTGCTCGTCCCCGCAGCAGCGGCGCTCGGCGCCACGGTCCTGAACCGCTTCGCGATCACCCTCGTGGAGGCGGCTCTGCTCGGCGCAGGCGTCCTCGGATCCCGCCTCCGGCGCTCTCGCGTCCCGTAGAGGACCCGGGCGGGGTCTCCGACGAGCTCCACAGGGCGCCGACGACGACCGGCCGGCGCGGGTCGCCACCCTCGAAGGCGATCAGCACCTCGTCGTCCGCCTCCGGGTGGAACCAGATCGCGAGTCGCGCCCACGCCTCGCCTTCGCCCGTCTCCGCAGGGAGCTTCACCTGCACGCGGCCCGCTCCCTCCGGGTCGCGCCCCTCGACGACGAGGGCGCGCCAGACGCCGAGCCTCGAGTCTCCCATGTCGCTCCCTCCGGTCGCTCTCACCCCAACCGTATCGCCCCCAGCAGGAGCCCCTGCGGCGGGTCGGCGTCCAGGAGCCGGGGGACCTCGAGGACGAGCGCATGCCAACCCTCGCCGTCCAGCTCCCCCTCGAGCGTCGCGAGGCCCGAGACCAGGGTCTCGTCCACGCGCGCGCCGTCCACCCAGAGCGCCGCCGGCGTCTCCGCGACCGCGCTCACCTCGAGCCGCACCGGGCCCGCGCCGTAGAGCCATAGGAGACCCTGGCGCTCGCCCATCGTCTTCCCTCTCCAGCCCTCGCAGAGGAAGGGCGTAGCGCGCGAGGGCTCCGGCACGGGCGCTTGTTCCGCAGCACCGTCGCCCCGGGTGAGCAGCGTCACCTCGCCGCCGCGGGCGGCCGGCTCGAAGCCGTGCTCCAGCAGCTCCTGCCAGCCGAACCAGGCCCCGGGCACGTCGCCCTGGCGGTAGAGGCCGAGATGGAAGGTGACGTACTCGATGCCGAGCTCGCGGAGGACCTCCTCGTCGCCGGGGAGCCACACGCCGCAGGAGAGCCTGTTGCGCTGGAAGAAGAAGTCGATGGCGGGCTGCGGGACGAGGGTCGAGTAGCCCCCCGGCCGCTCCCGCGGCGCCTGGAGCTGGTATGCGTCGTAGGCGCTGCCGTAGTGGATGCCGGGCTCGAAGAGCGGGAGCTCGAGCACGCGGCCCTCGGGCTCCTCGCGCAGGGTGGCGTACGCCCGGTTGTCGAGGTCGGCCGCGGAGGCCCCCAGCGGGAAGACGAGCAGGTCGGCGGCGACGAGTGCCAGCAGGGCCGCGGCGGCCACAGCTGCGCGCCGCCCGGCGGCGGTGACGACGCGGGCGACGGCCACGGCTGCGAGCGCGGCGAGCGCGAGGTCGGCGATCGGCATGAGCCGGCCGGGCACGCGCGGGTAGCGGAGCGGGGGAAAGGCGTTCCAGAGCCACTCGTAGAGCGGGAGGTTCGTGCCGACCGCAAGGAGCGACGGGACGAGCGCCGCCGCCGCGAGCAACACGGCGAGCCCACGCGTCCCGCTGCGCCAGAGGAGCACGGCGCCGGCGCCGGCGAGGACGGGGAGGAGCCAGCCGACGTACGCGAACTGCTCGAACCCGTCGAGCCGCCAGCGGCTGACGAGGTCGATCCAGTCGGCCGAGAACTCGCCGACCTCCTGGAGCGAGCGGCCGCCGCTCTCCGCCGAGCCGCGGACGATCGTGAGGTGGATCGCGAACCCGAGCACCACCGCGGCGGCCAGGCCGCCGGCCGTCCACGCCGCCGCCACGGGCGCGAACCGGAGCGCCGCGTAGACCGCCACGAGCGGGATGACGCCGAGCGCGAGGTGGAGCTGTCCCGAGAGCGGCACGGAGACGAGCGCCGCCGCCCCGACGGCGCCCCAGGC
>JBOHAK010000491.1:0-4336 GCA_050697795.1 Gaiellaceae bacterium | reverse complement strand
CTCGTCGACCCGCCCGGCTCGCTCGAGCAGCCGCAGCTCGTCGGCGCGGCCCTCGCGCGCCTGGCCGAGGACGAGCGCTGGCGCTCGCAGAGCAGCGCGGCGGCGCGCGAGCAGGCGGAGGCGGAGGGCTTCGAGCGGCTGGGCGACGCGCTCGAGGATCTCTACGGCGAGGTGCTCGGCAAGCGCCGAACGACCGCCGCGCGGGCGGCCGACCCGCTCGCCGACCGGCCGTTCGTGCTCGCCGACCTCCACATGCACACCGACCACTCACACGACTGCGCGGTCCCGGTTCCCGCGCTCCTCGACCACGCGGAGGCGATCGGCCTCGGCGCGATCGCGATCACCGACCACAACGTCTTCTCGGGCGCGCAGGAGGCGGTCGAGCAGGCGCGCGAGCGGCCGCTCACCGTCATTCCGGGCGAGGAGGTGAAGACCGACGCGGGCGAGGTGATCGGGCTCTTCCTCTCCGAGGAGATCCCGCGCGGGCTGTCCATGGGCGACACGATTGCCGCGATCCGCGACCAGGGCGGCGTCGTCTACCTCCCGCATCCGTTCGACCGGCTGCACACGATCCCGGACGCCTCCACGCTCCACCGCCATCTCGCCGAGATCGACGTCTTCGAGGTCTACAACGCGCGGCTCCTCTTCGACGCGTACAACGACGAGGCCGTGCGCTTCGCCCGCAAGTACAACCTCACGATGGGAGCCGGCTCCGACGCGCACGTCCTCCAGGGCGTCGGGACCGGCCTCGTCCGCATGCGGGCGTTCGAGACGCCCGAGGAGTTCCTCATCAGCCTCCGCAGCGCCGAGATCGTCCGTCGGCCGAAGTCCCTCCTCTACCTGCAGGGTCTGAAATGGGTCGCGCAGGCCCGAGAACGGCGGGCGAGGGCCATCAGGTAGGAAGGACCTGGGACCCGCCGAATCAGGGACGAGCCGCCCCGTGCCCGTGTCTGCCGACGACATCTCCGAGCGCTACCTGAAGAAGGCCATTGCCGAGATCAACGAGCTCGGCCACGAGGTCGCGCAGGCGGCCGGCTCCGAGCGGGTGCCGGTGCTCGGGTCTGGCCACCCGCTCGGCGACGTCTTCCTCCTCAAGAACAGCCCGCAGACGGCCGAGGTCCACGAGGGCGTCGCCTTCTTCGGCCGGTCCGGGCAAGCGATCCTCAAGTCGCTCCAGCGCCTCCACGTCGATCCGACCGCCATCTACGGCACCAACTGCCTCAAGTTCGACGACGTCTCCGAGGAGGACTCGCACCGCTGGCTCGCGCGGGAGCTCCACGTCGTACAGCCGAAGATCGTCGTCGTCATGGGGCAAGATGCGTGGGCATGCCTGAACGCCGTCAGGTTCCCCCTGGCGGGCGAGATCGAGGACCGGCCGGGCGAGATCCAGCGCTTCACGCCGACGATCGACGCCCTCCTGACGCCGGACGTCGACGCCTCCCTGGACGAGACGCGCTCGAAGCGCGCCTTCTGGGAGGCGTTCAAGGCGCTCGGGCCCTGGTGGTCAGAGCTGCCGCCGTACTAGCGGTCTTCGCCGCCCTCGCCGTCTACTACGGCGTCTCGGAGTCACTCTTCGAGCTCCCGGTCTGGGGCGACGTGGCGTTCGTCGGGCTCGTGCTCATGCCGGCGTTCTTCTCCGTGACCTGGCTCGCCCTGCCGCTCTGGCGCGCCGCGCCCCCCGGGGTGCTCGCGGCGACCATCGTCGGGCTCGCGGCACTCACCGTCCTCTTCTCGCTCGTCGACCTCGACATCGCCGCGAACTTCACGAAGTTCGCCGCCGTCACGGGGGTGGGCTGGTGGTTCCTGGGCTTCTTCGAGGCGGTGAGCTGGGTGCTGCTCGTCGCGCTCCTGATCGTTCCGGTGGACATCTACTCGGTGTTCCGCGGGCCGACGAAAGTGATCGTCGAGCAGCAGCCGCAGGTCTTCGACGCGCTCTCGATCGCGTTCCCGCTCCCCGGCGAGGCCAACTCGGCCCAGCTCGGGCTCCCCGACGTCCTCTTCTTCGCGCTCTTCCTCGGCGCCACGCTGCGCTTCGCTCTGCGGCCGGGCCTGACCTGGATCCTCATGACGCTCTCGTTCGGCGCGACCCTCGCCCTCGCCGTCGCGCTCGAGATCGGCGGGCTCCCGGCCCTGCCGTTCCTGTCCGCGGCCTTCGTGCTCGCCAACGGCGACCGCATCTGGCGGCGCCTGCGGGGTGCTCGCGTCGCGGCCCTCTACGACGTCCACGGGAACCTCCCGGCGCTCGAGGCGGTGCTCGCCGAGGTCGAGCGCAGCGGGGCCGACCTCGTCGTCGTGGGCGGAGACGTCGCGATCGGGCCGATGCCGCGCGAGTGCGTCCAGCGGCTGCGCGCGCTCGGCGACCGCGCGCTCTTCGTCCGCGGGAACGGCGACCGCGAGATCGCATCGGCGCCGGAGGACGGAGACGGCGACCTGTGGGCGGCGAGGACCCGGTGGTCGGCCGGGCGGCTCGACGAGGAGGCGCTTGAGTTCCTCTCCGGGCTGCCGGACACCCAGTCGGTGCGCGTCCGGGGGCTGGGCCGCGTGCTCTTCTGCCACGGCTCCCCGCGGGACGACGAGGAGATCGTCACCGCGCTGACGACCGAGGAGCGCCTGGCGCCCATGCTCCGCGGCGTCGAGGAGCGCACGGTCGTGGTCGGCCACACACACGTCCAGTTCGACCGGGTCGTGGGCGAGACGAGGGTCGTGAACGCGGGCAGCGTGGGCATGCCGTACGAGGTGCGCCCGGGCGCCTACTGGGCGCTCCTGGACGGCGAGGTCGAGCTGCGGCGGACGGGCTACGACCTCGAGGAGGCGGCAGCGGCCGTCCGGGCCTCCGGGTTCCCCGGCGCGGACGAGCTGGCCGACGAGAACGTGCTCACGACGCCGGGCCCCACCGAGGCAACGGAACAGTTCGAGCGCATGGCCGCCGATCCGGCTCCCGCCTGACCGGGGGCAGGCGCGCCCGGGGATGCTCACGGCCGCGTGAAGAGCGCGACCGTCTCGATGTGAGGCGTATGCGGGAACATGTCCACCGGGCGGGCGCGCTCGAGGCGGTAGCCGAAGTCGCGGACGATCTCCTTGGCGTTTCCAGCGAGCGTCGTCGGGTTGCAGGAGACGTAGACGAGCCTGGGCGCCTCGAGCCCGGCCACGTGGCGGAGCGACTTCCCGGCGAGCCCGGCCCGCGGCGGGTCGACGACGACCACGTCGGGCGGCCCGGCCCGGTCGCGCAGCTCCTCGACGTCACGTGCCACGTCCCCCGCGAAGAACGCCGCGTTGGGAAGGCCGTTCAGCTGCGCGTTCTCCACGGCGCAGGCGACGGACTCGTCCGAGGACTCGATGCCCCAGACCGTGAGCGCCGAGCGCGCCAGAGTGAGGCCGATCGTCCCGGTGCCGCAGTAGAGGTCGTAGACCGTCTCCTCGCCGGTCAGCGCGGCGTACTCGCCGGCGAGCCCGTAGAGCACCTCGCACATGGCCGTGTTCGTCTGCATGAAGGCGTTCGGGCGCAGGCGGAAGCGGAGCCCGAGGACCTCCTCCTCGATGGCCTCCTCGCCCCAGAGGAGGTTGGTCGGCAGGTTCGTCACCTCGGCGGGCGTGTCGTTGACGGCCCAGTGCACCGAGCGCATCTCGGGGAAGCGGCGCAGGGCCTCGACGAGCGATTCGGCGCCCTGGAGGTCTCCGGGCGCGGTCACGAGGACGACGAGCGCCTGTCCGGTGTTGCGGCCCTCGCGGACGACGAGATGGCGGAGGTAGCCCTCCTGGCGCTCCTGGTCGTAGGCGGGCAGCCCCTCGGCGGCCGCCCAGCTCTTCACCGCCTCCCGGATCGCGTTCCCCAGGTCGGTCGTGAGCCAGCAGCGGCGGACGTCGAGCACCTCGTCCCAGCGCCCGGCGCGGTGGAAGCCGAGCCCCGGGCCGTCCTCCGTCCGCGTGAAGGAGTACTCGAGCTTGTTGCGGTAGCCGAAGAGCGACTCGGCCGGGACGGCCTCCTCGAGCGGCGCGTCGGCGAGGCCGCCGATCCGGGCGAGGGCGTCCCCGACCTGCCGCGCCTTCGCCTCGAGCTGCGCCTCGTAAGCGAGATCCTGGAAGCGGCAGCCGCCGCACGCCGGATAGTGCTCGCACGGGGCCTGCACGCGGGGGGCGCCGGCCTGGACGACCTCGAGCGCGACCGCCTCGGCGTGGCTCCGCTTCACCTTCGTGATCCGGGCGCGCACCGTGTCGCCGGGCAGCGCACGGCGCACGAAGACGACGAAGCCGTTCAGGCGCCCGACGCCGTTCCCGCCGTAGGCGAGGGAATCGATGCGGAGGTCGAGCTCCTGGTCGACGGCGACGGGTGCGGCCA
>JBOHAK010000490.1:0-3119 GCA_050697795.1 Gaiellaceae bacterium | reverse complement strand
GGACGGCGAGGCCTTCCGGATCGTCGGGGACGAGTTCGCGCTCCTGCTCCCCGGCCACGACGAGCAGGAGGCAGTGGCAGTCGCCGAGGGCGTCCTGCGCCGCGTCGAGCTGCTCGAGGCGGCGCCTGACCTGGCCGTCCAGCTCTCGGCGGGCGTCGTGACCTACCCGCAGGTCGGACTCGAGCGCGGCGAGATCGTCGAGGTCGCCGACAAGGCGCTCTACCTCGCCAAGCAGCACGGGAAGAGCCGCGTACGCGTCTACCACCCGGATCTCGCCGAGCTGCCCGACTTCGGCGGGCTCGCCGTCGGCCCCGACCGCGAGGCGCGCCTTCATGCCGCGGCGAGCCTGGCGCGGGCCGTGGACGAGCGCGACGCCTACACGGGCCGTCATTCCTACGTCGTCGGCGAGCTGGCCGCGCGCGTCGCGCGACTCCTGGGGCTCGAGACCGAGGAGGTCGAGCTCGTGCGGCTCGCGGGCAGCCTCCACGACCTCGGCAAGCTGGCCGTCCCGGAGGAGATCCTGCGCAAGCCGGGAGCCCTGACCGACGCGGAGCTCCTCGTTCTGAGGCGGCATCCGCAGATCGGCTTCCGGATGCTGCGCTCGCTCGGGGTCGAGCCTGTGTCGCAGTGGGTGCTCCACCACCACGAGCGCTGGGACGGCGGTGGGTACCCACACGGCCTCGGCGGCGAGGAGATCCCGCTCGGCTCGCGCATCCTCTTCGTCGCGGACGCCTACGACGCGATGACGAGCGACCGCGTCTACCGCCCGCGGGTCGAGCACGAGGACGCGATCGCCGAGCTCGAGCGCTGCGCGGGGACGCAGTTCGACCCGGAGGTCGTGGCGGTCTTCTCCGCGGGCGTGAGGCTCGAGGAGGTGACGGCCCTCAAGAGCAGGTAGCGCCGCCCGAAGGCAGCGCTACCCGAGCGGAGTCGGGGAGCCTAGCCCCACTTCCAGCCGCCGACGGGCAGGGCGGCGAGCACGAGGGCTCCGGCGACGGCGAGCCGGGTCGCGAGCGTGCGAACGTGCGGCATGACGAGTCCTTTCGGGAGGAGTCGGGGGGAAGAACCCATCGCATCGGTCGCCCCGGAGACCTCCTCCATCCCCCAACGGGGACTCGGGTTTCGCCGTCGCGCGGCCGGGTAGCCGTTCGGAGACGAAACCAGAACGAGAACTGGAGGAAAGATGAAGCTCTTTGCGCTCTTCGCGGCAGCCGGTGCCGCGCTCGCGTACTTCCTCGACCCGCAGAGCGGCAAGCGCCGCAGGCACGTGACCGTCGACCGGATCGGCGGCTTCTTCCGCCGGCGCGGCCGCGATGTCGGCCGGGCGGGCCGTGCCGTCTCGTCCGAGGCCTACGGCGTCGCCAAGAAGGCCAACCACCTCCGCGAGCGAGAGAAGCCGCAGCCGAACGACGCCACCCTCACGAGCAAGGTCGAGAGCGAGATCTTCCGCGACCCGGAGGTTCCCAAGGGGCAGGTCTCGGTGAACTCCCAAGAGGGCGTCGTCTACCTCCGGGGCGAGGTGGCCTCGCCGGATCTGATCGGCCAGCTCGAGCAGGCGGCCCGGAAGGTCCAGGGCGTGCAGGACGTGGAGAACCTCCTCCACGTGCCCGGCTCGAAGGCGCCGCAGAGCCCGTAGGTCGAGCGAGGAGACTCAGTCGTCGTCGTCGCGGCGCCGTCTGGCCGCGGCGACGACCGCGGCAACCGCCAGGCCGGCGACGAGCGCACCGCCAATGACGGCCGGGATCCTCCGCGCCGAGCGGAGGTCCGTACGGAGGTCGGTCAGCGCGTCGGCCAGCTGCTGCCGCTCGGCCGTGATGTCACGGCGGACGTCCTCGGTGCCGCGCCCGTCGCTAGCCACGGGCCTTCAGCACCCTCTGGGTGAGGCGGGCCTCCTCGATCGCCTGCTCGGGCGCGAGCGGCGTGCCCTTCCGCAGCGTGCGCACGGCCAGGAGGCCGAGCAGGGCGGTGAGCAGGAGGAGCACGACGAAGACGATCAGGAACGCGAGCCACAGGTCGAGCACGAGCGAGAGCGCGACGACGGCGGTGGCGAGCCCGAACGCGAGCGCGAAGACGCCGACCACCGCCGTGCCGATCCCCAGCCCGACGCCGGCCCCGAGCGCTTCCGCCTTGAGGCTCATCTCGACCCTCGCCAGCTCCCGCTGGAGCGTCATGAGCGCGGAGGCGTGCCGGGCCACTCGGCGCACAGAGGCGCGGATCCCCCGGGGCTCGGCGGCGTTCACGCTCATCGCCCGGCAGCTTAGCCGGTGCGCGCCCGCGCGAAACCCCGGCTACGATTGCCGCAGCGCCCTCTTAGCTCAGTCGGTAGAGCACCTCCATGGTAAGGAGGGGGTCGACGGTTCGAGTCCGTCAGAGGGCTCTGCAAAAGAGCCGCAAATCGGCGCTTTTTCTTTCCCGCGAACTTGCACGATCTCCAGCGTGCGGTGGGTATGGAGCCCTTTATGGAGCCCTCAGGTTCAGAACGCGCGCTGAAAGCGTCCGAAGTGGACGCATTCGCCGGAAAGAGCTAGGCCGGACTCCAGGAGTCCAACGGCGATGAGCTTGGCCGTGGTTTCCAGTCTGTATCCACAGACCCGATGAACCGGACTCAAGGAGAGCATCATGACCGCGACCTACACCTTCGACGTCTTTTCCAGCCTCGACGGCTACGGCTCCTACGGCCACCCGGGCGACTGGGGCGGCTACTGGGGCAAGCAAGGGCCTGAGCTGCTCGAACACCGCCTAGACTCGTTCGGCAGCGACCAGCGGATGGTCTTCGGCGCCACCACGTTCCGGCAGTTCGTGCAGATGCTGGCCACGAGCACCGAGGAGTCCGAGGTGCGTGACCCCTGGGTCACCCGAATGAGGAACATGCCGGCGACGGTGGTGTCGTCGACGCTGGAAGAGCCCCTCGACTGGCCAGATGCGACCGTCGTGAGCGGTGACGCCGTCGACGTTGTCGCCCGGCTCAAGGAGGAGTCCGAGGTGCCGTTGAGCTCGCACGGCAGCCTGTCGTTGAACTGGGCGCTGATGGCCGCCGGCCTGGTCGACCGCGTCCAGGTGACGATATTCCCGGTCATCACCGGTCAGACCGGGGAAGACCCGATCTTCGGCGGTGCGGT
>JBOHAK010000489.1:0-4285 GCA_050697795.1 Gaiellaceae bacterium | reverse complement strand
CGGCCGTCCAGCGCCAGCTCGCCCACCGCGGCGTGCTCGGCGAGGCGCTCCGGCGGCACCTGCCGGGAGGCCGCGAGCACGGCGAGCGCGATCGGAAGGTCGTAGCCGGAGCCCTCCTTACGCAGGCCGGCCGGGGCGAGGTTGACGGTGATGCGGCGCAGCGGCCACTCGAGCTCGGCGCTCGCGATCCCGCTCCGCACGCGCTCCTTCGCCTCCTGGCACGCCTTGTCGGGGAGACCGACGATCGCGAACGCGGGCACGCCCCGCTGGAGGTGGGCCTCGACCTCGACCGTCCTCGCCTCGAGACCGACGAGCGCATGGGTGACCGCGCGCGCGAGCACGCTCCCGACCGTACGGAGACGAGGCGCGCGCGTGGCGCGCGAAGCGTGCCGGGTCTGCGCCGAAAGGCGCTCGGATCAGTGCAGGGCGGCGCGCTCGATCTGCCGTCCGCGGACGGCGACGACCTCGAACGACACGTCGAGCTCGGCCAGCTCGGGCCGACGGGCGAGCCAGGTTTCCGCAGCCTGCTCGATGCGCCGGGCCTTCTCCCGTCCCACCGCCTCCCAGGGGTCCCCGTACCCGGGCCCGGTTCTCGCCTTCACCTCGCAGAAGACCAGCCGCCTGCCGCGCCGGACGACGAGGTCGAGCTCGTAGCGGCCGGCCCAGGCGTTCGCGGCGAGGATCCGGTACCCCCGCAGGCGATAGTGGAGGCGGACGCGCCGCTCGGCGTCAGGCCCCAGCCGCCGCGACGGCGGCCTCGCCCGCCTCGTCCTCGAGCTCCGCATAGCAGCGCGCCTCGAACGAGCGCCGGTGGATCGCGCTCGGGCCGAGCCTGCGAACGATCGCCGAGTGGCCCGGCGTGATGTACCCGACGTGGGAGGCGAAGTCGTAGCGCGGGAAGACGGCGTCCAGGCGGCGCATGGTGCGGTCGCGGACGACCTTCGCGACGATGGAGGCCGCGGCGATCGCGGCGCTCTTCGTGTCCCCGTCGACGACGGCCTGGTGCGCCGGCGCGAGCGGGCCGAGCCGGAAGCCGTCGACGAGGCAAACCTCGGCCGGTGGGCAGAGGCCGGCGAGCGCCTCCCTGAGGCCGCGAAGGTTCGAGCGGTGCAGGCCGTCGCGATCGATGGCGGCCGGCGGGATCACGCGAACGGAGACACGCGTGGCGCAACACATGACGGCACGGAACAGGTGCTGGCGCCTCGCCGCGTCCACCTGCTTCGAGTCGTTCAGCAGGGCGAGCGGCCGGACCGCGTGGTCGCGCAGGCGCTCGTAGTCCAGAAGGACTCCGGCCGTGACCAGCGGGCCCGCGAGGCTCCCCCGGCCGGCCTCGTCGGCGCCCGCGACGAAGCGGACGCCGAGACGGCGATCGAAGGCGAGGAGCTTACGGCCCGGACGGCGAACTGTCGCCACGGCCGCGAGGATAGCGCGGCTGTGCGACGCCCTCGTGCCGTCGGCTCACATCCGACACGGATTCGTGAAGCACCCGCGCGCGGGGGCGGTCAGCTCCGCTGCTTCTCGCGGACGCGCGCCTTCTTCCCCACCTTCGAGCGAAGATAGTAGAGCTTGGCGCGGCTCACGTCACCGATCGCTCCGACCTCGATCCGCTCGATCTTCGGCGAGTGGAGCGGGAACGTCCGCTCGACCCCGACGCCGAAGGAGTTCTTGCGGACCGTGAACGTCTCGCGGACCCCGGCGCCCTGGCGCTTGATGACGATGCCCTCGAAGACCTGGACGCGCCGGCGCTGGCCCTCGATGACCTGGAAGTGGACCCGCACCGTGTCGCCCGCCTTGAACTGCGGGATGTCGTCGCGCAGCTGCCTGCGCTCGAGGATGTCGATCGGCGTGGTCATGAAAAGGGCGGCCGAAGCCGCGCCGGAATGCTAGCGAAAGCTCGGCGTCCCGGCGACGAGGGCGTCAGCGGAAGCCGATTCGCTGCGGCGGCCAGTAGAGGGCGAACACGGGGCCGATGAGGTTCTCCCGCGGGACGGGGCCCCACTCGCGGCTGTCGCACGACTGCAGGCGGTTGTCGCCCATCATGAAGTACTGCCCCTCCGGGACGGTGAGCGGCCCGAACGTGTCGCCGACCTCGCCGCCGAACACGTAGGGCTCGGAGAGGAGCTCGCCGTTGACGTAGACCCCGTCGGGGCGCCCCTCGAGCTCGTCGCCCGGCAGCCCGATCAACCGCTTGACGAACACACCTCCCGGGCCGGGACAGACCTCCTCCGCTTGCGGCGGCGTCTCGAAGACGACGACGTCGCCGCGGTCGGGGTCCGAGAAGTGGTAGACGAAGCGGTTGGCGAGGACGCGGTCCGAGGAGCCCGCCTCGCATCCCGGCTCGGGCGTCGCGCAGTGGAGGGTCGGCTCCATGGAGGCCGACGGGATTCGGTACGGGTTCACGACCCACGCCTTGATGGCGAGCACGGCCGCGACCGCGATCACGATCGTGACCACCCAGTCGACGACGGTCGGCCAGGGGTCGGGAAGCGATTCGAGCCGGCTGCGAAGGAAGACGGGCCTCCTGCTAGCGGAGGCCGAGGCGCGTCGGCGGCCAGTAGACGGCGAAAACGGGGCCGATGAGGTCCTCCCGGCTCACGGGCCCCCACTCGCGGCTGTCGCAGGACTGTCCACGGTTGTCGCCCATCATGAAGTACTCGTCGGGCTCGAGCGTCCGTTCCGGGAAATCCTGGCCCGGCGGGCCGCCGTTCACGTAGGACTCCTCCAGCGGTTCCCCGTTGACGCGCAGGATGCCGCTCCGTTGGCCGATCGTGTCGCCCGGGACGCCGATGAGCCGCTTCACGAACGTGCCGCCGGCGCCACAGCGCTCGACGGCCTCCTCCGGCGTCTCGAAGACGACGATGTCGCCGCGCTCCGGGTCGCGGAAGCGGTAGATGAAGCGGTTGGCGAGCACGCGGTCGGACGATCCGGACTGGCAACCCACGGCGGGCGCCGCGCAGTGCAGCGTCGGCTCCATCGACGAGGACGGGATGCGGTAGGGGTTCACCACCCACTCCTTGATCGCGAGCACGGCGGCCACCGCGATCACGATCGTCACGACCCAGTCGACGATCGTGTCCCAGGGCGAGGGCAGCGAGCCCGTCAGGCGGTCGAGCGGCCCCTTCACCGCGGCGACCGCTCCCTGCTCTGCTCCCGCCGCCAGGCCTCGATGAGCCCGTGGTTACCGGAGAGCAGCACGTCGGGGACGCGCCAGCCGCGGAACTCGGCCGGGCGCGTGTAGTGCGGGAACTCGAGCCGGCCCTCGAGCGCCTCGGAGAAGCTCTCGACGGCGCCGCTCTCCTCGCGGATCGCGCCGGGGAGGCGGCGGGCGACCGCGTCGAGGAGCACCATGGCCGGCAGCTCTCCGCCGGAGAGGACGTAGGGGCCGAGCGAGACTGCGTCGGTCGCGACGTGCTCGACGATGCGCTCGTCGAAGCCCTCGAAGCGGGCGGAGAGGAGCGTGACCGCCTCCTCGCCGACGAGCTCCTCGACGAGGGCCTGGTCGAGCTGCCGCCCTTGCGGCGTGAAGGCGATCACGCGCCGGGCGGCGGCGTCTCCGTAGACGGCCTCGAGCGCGGCGCACACGACGTCGACGCGCAGCACCATCCCGGCCCCGCCGCCGTACGGCTCGTCGTCGACCTGCCCGCCGGTCAGCGGCGTGTAGTCGCGGTAGTTGAGGAAGCGGAGCTCGAGCTCGGAGCCCAGCACCGTCGCGAGCGGCCGCTGCTCGGTGAGCCAGGAGAAGGCGTGCGGCAGCAGGGTGAAGACGTCGATCTGCACGGTTTCTCGAATCTAGCCGGAGGCGAACCCGCGGGCGACCACGATCCGGCCTTCCTCCAGATCGACCGTGCGCACGCACTCCTCGACCATCGGAAGGGCGATCCCGCCCTCGAGCTCGAGCACGTCGTTCGCCACGCCCGGGACGACGTCCTGCACGCGGCCGAGCAGGTGCCCTCCCTCCTCCTCGACCCTGAGGCCCACGAGCTCGTGGACGTAGTACTCGTCCTCACCGGCCGGAGGGAGCTCCGCCAGAGGGATCTCGACCGCAGCTCCGCGCGCGACGGCGCGGTCGAGGCGCACGACGAGCCGCCCGCCCGACCGCTTGGACTCGACGACCGCGGCGGGCTCACGGCCGACGTAGACCGTCGCTCCCTCGGCGAAGCGCTCGGGATCCTCGCTCGCGTCCTCGACGACGAACGCGCCGGCCAGCCCGTGCGCCCGGCCCACGCGCCCGACGGCCACCCACCCGTCAGCGCGCGTCAACGATCTCGAGGAGGGTGCGCTCCTG
>JBOHAK010000488.1:0-2577 GCA_050697795.1 Gaiellaceae bacterium | reverse complement strand
GTGGAGCGCGTCCAGCGCTCCACTGCCATCCTCCCCGGGACATGAGCGAGCACCTCCGCCGTTCGCGGGTGATCTGCGCCCTGCTGCTTGCGCTCGCCGTCCTGCTGCCCGCCGCCGGCTGCGGTGGCGACTCCGACGGGGCGGCCGACGGCGGCGCGTCGGACCTGCCTGGGCAGCTTCCGGAGGGCGTCGCGTTCCGCGCTCCGCCGGCCGATGCCCCGCCTGCGCCGGAGATCTCCGCCGAACTCGTCGACGGCACGCCCGTCACCGCGAGCGACCTCTGGGACGACCGGCCGGTCGTCCTCGTCTTCACGGCCAGCTGGTGCGACCGCTGCGCGGACGTCCACCGGCGGGCGGCCGAGGTGGTCGACGAGCACGAGGGGGTCGCCCTGCTCGGCGTCGTCCCGGCGGACGACGCCGAAGGGGCGCGCGAGTACGCGGAGGAGCTCGAGCTCGGCTACCCGATCGCCGTCGGCGACGAGCACATCTGGCTCAACTACGCCGTTCGCGAACCCCCCGCGGTCGTGCTCGTCTCCTCGCAGGGGAGGGTGCTCCGCGGCTGGCCGGGCGGCGTCGAGAGGACGGTTCTCGCCCGACGGCTGGACGAGCTCTTCCAGGAACGATGACCCGTGCGCGGCTCACCGCGGGCTGCGCGCTCGCCGGAGCTCTCCTCGGCCTCACGGGGTGCGGCGGGCGCGGGTCGGACACCGTCGAGGCACACCTGCGCCTTGTCGTCCCGGACAACAACATCCGGGTCGAGGGGGTCGAGTGCGCCGGCGCCAGGCCCTTCGACTACGTCCGCCCCGGGGCACGCTTCGCCCTCGAGGCGCCGGACGGGAGCGTCCTCGTCGACGGGGAGCTGCCCGCCGGCCGCGCCGAGAACGCGGACCCGAGCATCGACTGGGGGGTCGAGCGGATCCCGACCGTCTGCGTCATGGAGCTGGACCTGGAAGACGTGCCGGAGCGCCCCCGCTACCGGCTGCGGCTGCCCGAAGGACGCCCGCTGGAGTTCGACCGGGCGCATCTGTCGGGGGACGAGCCGCTCATGCTGCTGGTCCAGTAGCGAGCGGTTCCCCGACGATGCCCGAACGTCTAGTCTGCGAGAAAGACCGATCGACGAGGGAGGCTCCTGTGAGGCTTCAGGTCAAGGGCAAGAACGTCGAGGTCAGCGATTCCCTCAAGACCTACGCTCAGGAGAAGCTGGGAAAGCTCGACAAGCACCTGAACGAGGCCGCGCGGCTCGAGCTCGAGCTCGCGGTGGAGAAGAACCCGTCCATCTCGGAGAACCAGATCGCCGAGGCCACCATCTGGACGAAGGGTCCGGTCCTGCGCGCGCGCGAGACCTCGGCCGACATGCGCGCCTCGATCGACCTCCTGGTCGAGAAGCTCGAGCGCCAGGCCAGGCGCTACCGCGACAAGCGCCGGCGCGGTCCCGGCCGTACGGCGGCGAACCACGAGCCGGAGGCGATTCCGGTCGTGCCCGACGAGGAGAGCCCGGTGATCGTCAAGACCAAGCAGTTCGCGGTGAAGCCGATGTCGCCCGAGGAGGCGGTGCTCCAGCTCGAGCTGATCGGGCACGACTTCTTCGTCTTCCAGAACGGCGACACGGACGACGTGAACGTCGTCTACCGCCGCCGCGACGGCAACTACGGGCTCATCGAGCCCCAACTCGTCTAAGTGCCTCTCCAGGCAATGCACGCCGCACTTCTGCACCGCGATCACGCGGCGCCGGAGCCCACCCTCTCCCTCACCAAGGCTTCCTCAGCCTTGGCTTCGGTCGAGTGCGAACTCCGGCTTGGTGCTCGCGACGCAGAAGCGGGGCACCATTACCTGAAGAGGCACTGTTGACGGACGAGCGGATCCACGACCCAGGGCTCCGCTGGGTGGAGAGCGGCGTCTCCGGGCTCGCACGGCCGCGCCAGTGGGACGCTACGTCCCTCGTGGACGTCGCCGCCCTGCGCGGCGACGACGTTGCGCAGATCGAGTTCCGGGTGCGCGGCGACGGGTCGGTCGTCGGCGACGTGCCGCCCGAGGCCGTCCCGGCGCTCACGGCGGAGCTGGGGCTCGAGCCGCCGTACACGGTGCGGGCCGTTCGCCGGGGCGAGACCGCCTGGGCCGTGGGGGCGCTGAGCATCCAGTCCGACCCGATCGAGCTGCCCGGCGGGATCGACGCCGTGTCGCTCGAGGTCGCCCTTCCGCCCCAGGGCGAGCGGATGCTCTTCGCCGACGGCGAGATGGTCGACGAGCCGGCCGGGAGCGACGCCCGGGCGTTCGACGAGATCGAGCGCGCGGGACGGGCCCGCTTTCAGGCTTTCGTCGCCCGTGCCGATAGGGTTGAGGACGGACGGTGGGAGCTGACCGTCGACCCTCTGTGACCGCTGCGTCTCGCTAACCTGACCTGATGCCTCAGAACTACGGTGCCCTCGAGAAGGTCCTGCGCGTGGGCGAGGGGCGCCGCCTCAAGCGCCTCGCCCAGCAGGCGGACTACGTCGCCTCCCTCGAGCCGGACTTCGAGCAGCTCTCCGACACGGAGCTGGCCGCCAAGACGGTCGAGTTCAGGCAGCGCCTCGAGAACGG
>JBOHAK010000487.1:0-2103 GCA_050697795.1 Gaiellaceae bacterium | reverse complement strand
GCGGAGCCCGCGCTCCTTCCAGGCGCCGACGAGCGCTCTCGCCGCACCTTCGTAGGCGACCGCCGCCCGCGCCGAGGTGAAGGAGAGCCGACGCCCGGCGCACTCGCCGCAGCGCTCGACCGGCCAGGCGGTGGGGCAGCCGCAGCGCGCACAGAGCGTGCCGCGCAGGAAGAGCAGCTCGTCGCGGCACCCCTCGCAGAGGAGCGCCTCTCCGCCGCCGCAGGCGACGCAGCGCTCGGGCAGGAGCAGGCCGAGGAGCGCGCCGGCGACACCCATTCTGTCCGTTGGGATAGCGAGGCCGGGCGCACTGGTGGGTCGCGGTTCGTGCCGGAATTCGCGCGGTCCGTGAAGGAAGCGTTAGCCGTCCGCCGCCGGGTAGCGGAGGATGCTCTCGGCGAGGTTCGAGGCGTCGCCGAAGATACCGGCGATGGCGAGGCCCTCGTCGGGCACGACGCTCCCGGGCAGGAGCGCGGCGCGGCGCAGCGCAGCATCCTGGCCCACGCGGCAGTCCGCGCCGATGGCGGCGGGGCCGCGGATCTGGGCGCCGCCCTCCACGGTGACGTTCCGCCCGAGCACGACCGGGCCGTCGATCGTCGCCGTCGAGTCGATGCGGCATCCCTCCTCGGCCCACACCCCCGGGGCGATCTCCTCGCCGGGGATCTCGACCCGGACGTGGCCGAGGACGGCGTCGAGGATCGTGTTGCGGAGCTCGTCGAGGTCGCCGACGTCGTTCCAGTACGCCATGGTCGTGTACGCGTAGACCTCCTCGGAGGCCGCCACGAGGCTCGGCCAGACGTCCTCGCCGAAGTCGTAGAACGTGTCCGACGGAATCCGCTCCAGGAGCTCGGGCTCGATGACGTAGATCCCGCAGTTGGCCAGGTCGCTGCGGGCCTCGTCCCGCCGCGGCTTCTCCTGGAAGCCGCGCACCCGGGTGTCGCGGTCGAGGATGACGACCCCGTACGACGAGGGATCGCCCACCGGCTTCACGGTCAGCGTCGCCAGGGCGCCGGTCCGCTGGTGGTGTCCGAGGAGGGCCGTGATGTCGACGTCGTGGAGGCCGTCGCCGGAGGTGATCAGGATCGCCTCGTCGCCCCAGTGGTCCTCGAGCTTCTTCGTCCCGCCCGCCGTCCCCAGCAGCTCGGGCTCGTGCGACCAGAGAATGTTCATGTCGAGCGCCGCGCCGTCGCCGAAGTACCGCTGGATCATCTCGGGGAAGACATGGAGGTTGACGCCCACCTCGCTGACGTCGTGGCGGCGCAGCAGGTTCAGGAGGTGGTGGAGCACCGGGCGGTTGGCGACCGGCATCATCGGCTTCGGCAGGAAGTCGGTGAGCGGCCGCAGGCGCGTGCCGAGCCCGGCCGCCATCACCATGGCCTTCACGAGCGCACCTCCGATGGGGCGGCGCGGAGGCCGGCGAGCGACTCCTCGTAGGGCGCGCGGTGCACCCCCAGCTCGGTGACGATCGCGGTGACGAGCGAGGCGGGCGTCACGTCGAACGCCGGGTTGCGCGCCGCGAAGCGCGCAGTCACCTCGGCGGGGTCGCGCTCCTCGATGGGAATGTCGACTCCCGTTGCGGTCTCGAGGTCGACCGTCGAGCTCGGCGCGACGACGTAGAAGGGGATGCCGTGGCGGGAGGCGAGGACGGCGAGCGGGTACGTGCCGATCTTATTCGCCGCGTCCCCGTTCGCGGCGATGCGGTCGGCGCCGGTCAGCACCGCGCCGACTTCGCCCCGCGCCATGAGCGACCCGGCGGCCGCGTCGGCCACGACCGTGTGCGGGACGCCGGCACGCTCCAGCTCCCAGGCGGTCAGCCGGGCGCCCTGGAGGAGCGGGCGCGTCTCGTCCACGAGCACGTGCTCGACGAGGCCCCGCGCGAACCCCTCGCGGATGGCGCCGAGCGCGGTGCCGACGCCGCCCGTGGCCAGCGCCCCGGTGTTGCAGTGGGTGAGCGCGCGCGTCCCCGGCGCGAGCAGGCCGGCCGCGTGGCCGGCCATGCGGCGGCAGCGCTCGACCTCCTCCTCGTGGAGGGCGCGGGCCCGCTCGGCGAGCGCCTCCGGGCCCTGGTCGCCCCGGCGCATCTCGGCGAGCGCCCAGGGCAGGTTC
>JBOHAK010000486.1:0-2061 GCA_050697795.1 Gaiellaceae bacterium | reverse complement strand
GTCTCGCCCGCGCAGAAGCGCTCGAAGCCGCCGCCCGTGCCGGACGTGCCGACCTCGATGTTGACCCCGGGCTGCTCCTCGCGGAACGCGGCCGCCGCGGCGGTCGTGAGCGGCCCGACCGTGCTCGAGCCGTCGATCAGGATGTCGCCGGCGAGCTGCTCGTCGGCCGCCGTCGTCTCGCCGGTCGTCTCGGGCGCCTGCGCGGCGTCCGCGTCCTCGTCCTCGCGGCCGCATCCCGCTGCCCCGACCGCGAGCACCGCGAGGGCCAGCAGGAGGAGGACAATCCTCGGCAGAGGGCGAATTCCCACTGTTCTCCTTTCGCTTCGTGGCATTGCGACGAGTGTCGCCACGTCGGCCGGAGCGGTGGGCTGAGAGGCTGTGAACGAGTGGTTACGGGGTGGTGAACGCTGCGGAGCGGGCCGTCAGCTGTTCAGCACCGCCGCGCAGAACCCCACCGCCGTCGCTGCCCCCGCGAGCGCGCCTCCGCGCTCGAACGAGAACGGAACGAGCGAGTTCGTCAGCATCGCGAGGATGCCTCCGACGGCCAGGGCCGCCGCGCGGTCGCCTTGCGCCGCCGCGGTCACGTCGGTGAACGCGAAGCCCAGCCCGGCGGCGAGGCCGCACGCCAGGACGACCAGGAGCCAGAGCGTGCCCAACCTCCTCGGGCCCCAGCCGGAGGCCCGGAGATCCGCCGACGGCGCGATTGCCTGCGGGAGGTTGGAGACGAATACCGCTGCGACGAAGCTCAGGCTGATGGCGGAGCCCGTTCCCACCTGGATGCCGAGAATCAGCGACTCGGGCACCCCGTCGACGATGGATCCGACGACGATGCCCATGGCCCCGCCGGCCCCCTCCGTTCCGAACCGCCTCTCGACGAGCCGGTCGCCGAGCAGGAACACCGCGACGCCGATCAGCATCCAGACGGCGAACTCCCACCGCTCGAGAACCTGTGCCTCGGGACGAGATCGAAGGAGACCGCGGCGATCATCGCGCCGGCGCCGAAACCGCCGAGGATGCCGACGAGCTTGGTGGGCAGCACCACCCAGCAGACGAGCAGGCCCGCGAAGAGGAGCGAAGACTGCGCGAGCAGCCCCCAGCCGAGCGCCTCGAGCACGACGTCTAGGCCCTCCGCTCGACGGGGAAGACGCAGCGGATGGTGAGCCCCCGGCCGCGGGCGCCGGTGGCCTCGACCGTCCCGCCGGCCGAGGTGACCACGTGCTTCACGATCGCGAGCCCCAGGCCGGTTCCGCGCGAGGCGCGCGCCCGGTCGCCGCGGTAGAAGCGCTCGAAGAGGCGGGGCACGTCCTCCTCGGGGACGCCGACACCGTCGTCGGCCGCGGCGAGCGTGACGGCGCCGTCCTCCCGCCGGAGGGAGAGGCCCAGGTGGGCGCCGGGCCCCGCGTAGCGGATCGCGTTCTGCGCGAGGTTCTGGACGACGACCCGGATCATCCGCGGCCTGAGGGGCAGCTCGGCGTCCTCGTCCGCGTCCACCTCGATCGTGACGCCGGCGCGCGCCGCCTGATCCTCGAGACCCTCGACGGCCTCGACGAGGATCGGGAAGGCGGGCGTCGAGCCGAGCCCGACCACCTCGTGGCCCGACTCGAGCTCCGAGAGGAAGAGGATGTCGTCGATCCGCTCGCGGATCTGGTCGACCTCGCCCTGCGCCTGCTCGACGAGCTCGATCACGTCGGACCCCGGCAGCGTCGCGGTCTCGAGGAGCGCGAGCACACGCGCAAGAGGCGTGCGCAGCTCGTGGGAGACCGCGGCCGTGAAGCCCGCGCGCAGCTCCTCGTAGGCCGCCATGTCGCCGGCGTCGCGTGCGTAGACGATCGTCTCCCGACGGCCGTCGACCTCGTAGGGGATCGTCAGCGTTTCGGCCTGGTGCAACGCTTCCGGGGCTACCGCGCCTTCCTCGTGCCCGCCCAGCAGCTCGCGCGCTCGGCGGCTGGCGGCTACGACCCGATCGTGGTCGTCGAGCACGACGACGATCTCCCGGCTCTCCTCGACGAGGGCGCGTCCGCGCCGTGCTTCGAGGCGAAGCTCGTCCAGGCCCGTGTCCGC